>CAJMRT010000020.1 GCA_905215855.1 uncultured bacterium | reverse complement strand
GAAACTCGACAAAGACCGTTTCCGTCGTGATATGGGCGGTGTTGAAGAGGCTTATGCCGAAATGATGAAGCGTGTAGGTCTTGCATAATAACTACATTGTGAATTTTTGAATTAAGATATGTGAATTAAACTTTGGATAGTTATTTTGATTAATCGGATGGTGGCACCTTGGAATTTTCTTTCGATAATTTTGCAAAAGAAGGTCTGCACGAAGAGTGCGGAGTATTCGGCATATTCAGCGACGGCACAATTAACCCTGCATACGCTTGTTATAACGGCTTGCTTGCTCTCCAGCACAGAGGACAGGAAAGCTGCGGTATCGCTGTATCTGACGAAGGTGTAATTGATTATCACAAAGATATGGGCCTTGTTACCGAGGTCTTTAACAACAAAATTCTTGATTCTCTCAACGGACAAATGGCGGTTTCGCATGTCCGTTACTCGACTGCAGGCGGTTCTGTGCTGGAAAATGCACAACCGCTTGTTATGCGTTATGTAAAGGGTACGCTTTCAATTGCCCATAACGGCAACCTTACCAATGCGCTTGAAATCCGCAGAAGTCTTGAACAGCGCGGCGCAATCTTTCAGACAACAATCGACAGCGAGGTTATCTGCTATGTAATTGCCCGTGAAAGACTTAAATGTCATTCTGTTGAAGATGCCGTCGCAAGAGCAATGCAGGTTATTGAGGGCGCTTATTCGCTCCTTGTTATGAGCCCGAGAAAGCTTATTGCGGCTCGTGATCCTCACGGTTTCAGACCGCTTTGTATGGGCAAGTACAACGATTCCTATGTTTTTGCAAGTGAAAGTGCGGCTCTTGATGCCTGCGGTGCAGAATTTGTCCGTGATGTTGAACCGGGCGAAATCGTAATTGTAGACCAGAACGGTGTCCGCAGTATGAAACCCGACTTTGGCGATAAGAAAAAGGCACTCTGCATTTTTGAGTATATTTACTTTGCCCGTTCAGACTCCTTTATTGACGGAGTAAGCGTTTATGAGGCAAGAAAGCAGGCAGGACGAATCCTTGCAAGAAAATACCCTGTTGAGGCTGATATGGTTGTCGGTGTTCCCGAATCGGGAATTGATGCTGCAATCGGTTACAGCGAAGAATCCGGAATTCCTTATGAAAAGGCGATTGTGAAGAACAGCTACATCGGCAGAACCTTCATAAAGCCAAGTCAGAAGGAACGAATGAAAAGCGTAAAAATTAAACTCAACCCGATTGCCGACAAAATCAAAGGCAAGAGAGTTGTTATTATTGATGACAGCATTGTGCGTGGTACAACTGTTGACCGAATTGTTACAATGCTCAAAGAGGCAGGCGCAAAAGAGGTACATATGCGTATCAGTTCGCCTCCGTTTATGTGGCCGTGTTATTACGGCACAGACATTCCGTCAAGAGGAGAACTTATTGCCTGCAACCATACAATCGAAGAAATCACAAAGCTCAGCAAGGCTGATTCCCTCGGATACCTCCCTGTTGAGTCACTTCGTGAGATGATTCACAACGCTCCCGTAGGCTTTTGTGACGGGTGCTTTACGGGTAATTACCCTGCTCCTATCACAAAAGAAACCTTTAAGGGCAAAGAGCGTGGCGGAATGAACTTCGATGAAAACAATAAAAAGGACAACTAATTGAAAGGATGTAAATAATGGTAAAAGATACTTATGAATCACCCTTGTCAGCCCGTTATGCAAGCAAGGAAATGAAATACATTTTCTCGCCTGATAAGAAATTCAGGACCTGGAGAAAACTCTGGATTGCTCTTGCAGAATCGGAAAAAGAACTCGGACTCCCAATTACACAGGAGCAGATTGACGAACTCAAGGCTCATGCTGAAGATATCAACTATGAAGTTGCACAGGAAAGAGAGAAAATTGTTCGTCACGATGTAATGTCACATGTATATGCTTACGGTGTTCAGTGTCCGAACGCAAAGGGCATTATTCATCTCGGAGCAACCTCCTGCTATGTCGGTGATAACACAGATATCATCATTATGACAGAAGGACTCAAGCTTATCAGAAATAAGCTTATCACCGTTATCCGCAACCTTTCAAAGTTTGCCGATGAATACAAGGCTCTTCCAACCCTTGCATTCACTCATTTTCAGCCTGCACAGCCTACAACAGTAGGTAAGAGAGCAACTCTTTGGCTTCAGGAGCTTCTTATGGATCTTGAAGATGTTGAGTATCAGCTTTCAAAGGCTAAGCTTCTCGGTTCAAAGGGTACAACAGGCACACAGGCAAGTTTCCTTGAACTTTTTGACGGAGATCACGAAAAGTGCAAAATGCTTGATCATAAGATTGCAGAAAAAATGGGCTACAAGGCTTGTTTCCCTGTATCAGGTCAGACATATTCAAGAAAGCTTGATTCACAGTTCCTCAATGTTCTTGCAGGAATTGCTCAGTCAGCCGCTAAATTCTCAAATGATATCAGACTTCTCCAGCACCTTAAAGAGGTTGAAGAGCCGTTTGAAAAGAATCAGATCGGTTCATCTGCTATGGCTTACAAGCGTAACCCAATGAGAAGTGAGCGTATCGGTTCACTTTCGAGATATGTTATGGTTGATGTTCTCAACGGTTACTTTACAACTGCTACTCAGTGGTTTGAAAGAACACTTGATGACTCTGCAAACAAGCGTCTCAGCATCCCCGAGGCATTCCTCGCAGTTGACGGTATCCTTTCACTTTATGCAAATGTTGCAGACGGTCTTGTTGTTTATCCAAAGGTAATTGAACAAAGACTCAGAAAAGAACTTCCGTTCATGGCAACAGAGAATATTATGATGGATGCAGTTAAAAAGCGTGGTGCTGACAGACAGCAGCTTCACGAGAAAATCCGTGAGCATTCAATGGCTGCATCAAAGGTAATCAAGGAAGAGGGCGGAGAGAATGATCTTCTCGAAAGAATTGCCGCAGACGAGGCATTCAGCGTTACTCTTGAAGAGCTTGAACACATTCTCAAGCCTGAAAATTACACAGGCAGAGCCAAGGAGCAGACAGAGGACTTCCTCAACGAGTGCATCAAGCCTGTTCTTGAAAAGTACGCAGATGTTGAGTCTGACAAGCCTGAAATCAATGTTTAATTAAACTGATTTAATCGAACCTTTGGTTCAAGTATATATTTTATTTACAGCAGACCGTGAGTCTGCAAAAAGGAGTTTTGTAAAATGGTAAAAGCAATTGTAGGTGCCAACTGGGGCGATGAGGGCAAGGGTAAAATTACCGATGTTCTCGCAAACGACAGCGACATCGTAATTCGTTTTCAAGGCGGTGCAAACGCAGGACATACAATAGTCAACGATTACGGAAAATTTGCTCTTCACCAGCTTCCTTCGGGTGTTTTTCATCAGAATATCACCAATATAATCGGCAACGGTGTTGCTTTCAGCGTTGAAAACTTCGTTAAGGAAATGGCTCACCTCAAAGATCGCGGAGTTCCCGAGCCAAACATTATTATTTCAGACAGAGCGCAAATTGTTATGCCTTACCATGTAGCATTTGACTGCTACGAGGAAGAGCGTCTCGGCAAAAATTCTTTCGGTTCAACAAAGAGCGGTATCGCTCCGTTCTATTCTGATAAGTATTCAAAAATCGGTTTCCAGATTAACGAGCTTTATGATGATCCCGATTCACTCAAAGAGAAAATCAGACACGCCCTTGAAATCAAGAATGCAACTCTGAAAAACCTCTATAACAAGCCCGAAATCACAGAACAGGAAGTTTTTGACAAGCTTATGGAATACAAGGAGCTTCTCGCTCCGTATGTAGGCGATGCGTTTATGTTTGTTCATAATGCGCTCAAAGACGGAAAGAATATTCTTCTTGAAGGACAGCTCGGTTCCCTTAAAGACACTGACTTCGGCATCTATCCTATGGTTACTTCATCTAACACAATCGCAGGTTACGGTGCTGTAGGTGCAGGTATTCCGCCTTATGAAATCAAAGAAATCATCACAGTTGTCAAGGCATATTCAAGTGCAGTAGGTGCAGGCGAATTTGTTTCTGAAATCTTCGGCGATGAGGCTGACGAACTTCGCAGAAGAGGCGGTGACGGCGGAGAATTTGGTGCAACAACAGGCAGACCGAGAAGAATGGGTTGGCTTGACCTCGTTGCAACACGCTACGGTTGTATGGTTCAGGGTGCAACACAGGTTGCTTTCACGGTTCTTGATGTTCTCGGATATCTTGATGAAATCCCTGTTTGTGTAGGTTATGAGCTTGACGGCAAGGAAATTGACTACTTCCCGTCAACAACAAAGCTTAAAAGATGCAAACCTATCCTCAAAAAGCTCAAGGGCTGGAAGTGTTCAATTTCAGGTATTACAGAATATGACAAGCTTCCTAAGGAATGCCGTGAATACATTGAATTTGCCGAAAAAGCTATCGGTGTGCCGATTACAATGGTTTCAAACGGCCCTTCAAGAAACGATATTATTTACAGATAATTAAAATATTAACTGAATACCGCACAAACTCTGTGCGGTATTCTTTAAATTTGAAAGGAATTTTACTATGAGCAGTGCTGCAAAAGAAACTGTCATTGTTCTTGATTTCGGCGGTCAGTACAACCAGCTGATTGCAAGAAGAGTTCGTGAGTGCAATGTATATTGCGAAATTCTTCCTTACACCGTTGATATTCAGAAAATCAAAGACATTAATCCAAAAGGCATTATCTTCACAGGCGGTCCTAACAGCGTTTATGACGAGTCATCACCGCATTATACACCCGAAATTTTCAAGCTTGGAATCCCGATTCTCGGCATATGCTACGGCTGTCAGCTTATGGCATATACTCTCGGCGGAAATGTTGTTTCAGCAACAGACAACTCTTCGAGTGAGTACGGCAAGACCGTTACAAGATATAACAACAATGATATCCTCTTTAAATCCGTAAAGAGCGAAGGAATTTCATGGATGAGCCACCGTGACTATATCAATGAAGTTCCTGAGGGATTCAGCATTACAGCTACAACAGATGTATGTCCCGTAGCTGCAATGTCATGTTCCAAAAAGAAATTTTACGGTGTTCAGTTCCACCCCGAAGTAAATCATACCGAGAACGGTAAGGATATGCTCCGTTCATTCCTCTATGATGTATGCGAATGTAAGGGTGAGTGGAAGATGGAGAGCTTTATTGACACAACAGTCGCACAGCTCAAAGAGCAGATAGGCGACAAGGGTGTAGTTCTCGGACTTTCAGGCGGTGTGGATTCATCTGTTGCCGCAGCACTTCTCAGTAAGGCAGTCGGCAAACAACTCACCTGCGTGTTCGTTGATCAGGGACTTATGAGAAAAGACGAGGGCGACTTTGTAGAGCAGACCTTTACGAAGCTTTTTGATATGAACTTTGTCCGCATTAATTGTCAGGAAGAGTTCCTCGCAAAGCTTAAAGGTGTTGAAGAACCCGAAGAAAAGCGCCATATTATCGGTACAGAATTCTATAAGGTGTTCTGGAACAAAATCCGTGAAAGCTACGGCGAGGGTTATTTTGCACAGGGTACAATTTATCCCGACCGTATCGAAAGCGGTAAAGGCGATGCCGCAAAGATCAAGACACACCATAATCAGGTTGGTATCCCCGAAGATATCGACTTTGCAGGTGTAATTGAACCGCTTAAAGACCTCTTCAAGGATGAGGTAAGAGTAGTAGGTGAGAAGCTTGGACTTCCGCACGACCTCGTATGGCGTCAGCCGTTCCCGGGTCCGGGACTCGGTGTGCGTGTAATCGGTGAAGTTACAGCCGAAAAGGTTCGTATTCTTCAGGAGGCAGACGCAATTCTTCGTGATGAAATGGATAAGTGCGGTTACGCAGATAAAATGAGCCAGTTCTTCGCAGTCCTCCCGGGTGTGAAAACCGTTGGCGTTATGGGTGACTCCCGTACCTATGACGAGCTCGTTGCAATCAGAGCCGTAACTACCGATGACTTTATGACAGCCGATTGGGCAAAAATCCCCTACGAAATCCTCGGCAGAGTCTCAAACCGTATCATCAACGAAGTTGAACATGTCAACAGAGTAGTCTATGATATAACAAGTAAACCCCCCGGAACAGTAGAGTGGGAATAATTTCAAGAGTTGCGTAAACCCGCATAAACACTGGGTTTTAGGCTCTTAAATTCCCGATTTGATAGCAAAATGATAGCAAATTGTAAAACGCCGTTATTCTAAGCGTTCCGCCGGTTTGCAGGTACGATTATCTAAATACTATAAAAGGCATTACTGACTTTTGCAGTCGGTAATGCCTTTTTTGCGTTTATAGTGATTCTTCTGCCATACATTTGATTTCGATTCTACTAGCGTTATCTCTATGAGCTTTACAATAGGTGTCGACAATGTTTTCTAACCGAGGTAAATGTTCTTTTGGAGTGACAACTACAACAATGCACTTGAAATTTCGATGAGCAACTGTTTGGTATTTAAGTCCCATATCATATATTTCGTTGAAGGTTTTATACAGCCTTGGGGACATTCCAGCAGCTTGACGACAATACTTGATTTCAAAAATAAAATCACAATCATCTTTGTTGGAAACACCAACAAAGTCGTAATAAGTGTTGCCAATACGTATATTTCTTTTGAAGTCAAAAGTTTTTGAATATTTGGTGGTGAAATAGTTGAAACATTTGTCTTCTATTTCATAGTATTTTCCAATTGCTTGTATTTGAGAGTGTTTAGTGAACTTGGAATTTTCCGAGGTTTGTAAGGTGCTATTGTTAGTGTTTTCAACTTCTTCTACCTCTTTTTTGATTTTATCATTGATTTCTTTATCACTTGCTTTTAATTCGTTGAGGGTATTCTTAGTCGATTCCGCATCAAGTTTTTTATCAAGCTTTTTCTGTACGCCGAACCATTTGATAATCCCATAAATAAGCGAAGCGATACCCAAAAAAATGAAAGCTATGGCAATCCAAGGAAACACTTTTGTGAAAATTGAAAGTATTTCATTTTTGCTGTTAATTAGTTCAAGAGTATATGCCGAGAGAGAATCATATTCGGTTTGGCTTATTAGTATAGGACTTGAATTATAAAAATAAAATAATGCAGCGAATGGTAAAATAATCAAAATTATACCAAACGAAACTAAGAACTTATAAAGATTATCATATTCTAATTTACTCATAGTTATTTACCTATTCTATTACATTTAAGTTCAGGGTAGTTATATCTCCAGTTATCGTATTCCTCTTTTGTGATTTCGCCGTTTTTAAGTTTTTCTGCTTGTTCCTGCCAAGCGGAAAACATATCAAACATTGTAAGATAGTTTGTTCCCATACCCTTATCAAGGCGTATGCAAAGCTCGTCATCAAGTTTATCAATACGGAAACCATATAAATCCTCAAGAGTAAACAGCGTGTGCATTAAGCCGTTGTAACTGTCAATATCCGGCACAGTTAAAGCACTTGTTGATACGCCAAATACATTTGCAAGGTCGTTTGTTAAATCAGCCTTTGGTGTTCTTGACCCTGATTCATACTGTGCCATACGAATGTCAGCGGTTTTCTCCGGAAAGCCCACCTGCATACCAAGGTACTTCTGTGTCATACCTTTTAAATTTCTGAAAAATCTTATTCTTTCGCCGATAGCCATACCATAGCTCCTCTCACTTTACTGTTAAGTATCATAGCATAACAAGTTAAGCAATGTCAAGTTACATAAAACAAAAAAGTTTAATATTTTCGTGAAAATCACTTGACATAACGGAATATGTTTAGTATAATTATTAAGCAAATAGCGTTAAGTTGTTTACAAAAATTGAATAACCGCCATACATCACGGTAATGGTGTATCCGCTCGGGCAAATCGGAATGCGGTCAGAAAGTATCCGACAATAAATATGAAAATATAAAAATGAAAGGATGATGTTTATGTCAAATAAAATGTTTATGCGTGTTGAAGATGTGGCAGAAGAAATGGGTGTCTCCGTTTCTTACGCATATAAACTCATACGCAAACTAAACAAAGAATTGCAGTCAACCGGGTGTATTACAATTCCCGGCAGAATTGACCGTAAATTCTTTCACGAAAAATTTTACTCAACCAAAACGACTGAAAGGAATGATTAAAATGGGAGCATTTAAAAATGAAAAAAACGGAACTTGGTATGTGCAGTTCCGTTACACAGACTGGCAAGGCTTGCGACAGCAAAAATTAAAGCGTGGCTTTGCCACCAAACGAGAGGCACAGGAGTGGGAACGAGCATTTCTGACAGAAAAGAAAGCCGATGTCACTATGCCATTTAAGACTTTTACGGAATTGTACGAAAAAGATGTTCGACCGAAGTTAAAGGAAAACACTTGGCTTACCAAAGAGCATATTATTAAAACTAAAATATTGCCGTATTTCGAGCATAAGCGATTGTGTGATATATCGGCAAAAGATGTTATCGCTTGGCAAAACGAGATTAGAAAACAAACAAATTCAAGCGGAGAGCCGTTTTCGCAAGGTTACTTAAAAACAATTCATAACCAGTTAAGTTCCTTATTTAATCACGCAATCAAAATTTATGGTTTAAGATTAAATCCTGCCTCTACGGTCGGTAATATGGGTAAGGAAGAACGCAAGGAAATGAGTTATTGGACTGTGGAGGAATACAGTAAGTTTTCTGATGAAATGATGGACAAGCCTATTTCATATTATGCGTTTCAAATGCTTTATTGGACAGGTATTCGTGTAGGCGAGTTGCTTGCATTAACTGCCGGTGATTTTGATTTTAAAAACAATATGCTTACAATCAACAAATCTTATCAAAGATTGCACGGAGAAGATGTTATTACTCCACCGAAAACAGAGAAAAGCAATCGAACAATAAAAATGCCGCAGTTTTTATGTGATGAAATGCAAGAATATTTGAAAATGTTTTATTCACCGAATAACAGCGACAGGATATTTCCTATTTCAAAAAGCTATCTTCATCACGAAATGGACAGGGGCTCAAAAGCCGCAAGTGTAAAGCGTATTCGTATTCACGATTTGAGACATTCGCATGTTTCACTTTTAATAAATCAAGGCTACCAAGCCGCTGCTATTGCGGATAGAGTAGGTCACGAAACCGTAGAAATTACCGACAGATATACACACATATATCCGTCAAAACAAAATGAAATGGCAAATACGCTTGATGAATTATGGAAGGAGAGAAAGTAATATGTCACTTAAAAACAAAGATGAACATAACCGTTGGAGAAATAAAACTGTGGCTTTTAGAGTTTCGCCCGAAGAGTGGGAACAGATTGAACGCTATGTTCAGCTTTCGGGTTTGACAAAACAAGACTATATCACAAGGCGACTTATAAACAAAGAGGTTGTAGTTCAAGGCAATCCAAGAGTGTATAAGGCTTTGCGTAATAATCTTGCAGATGTACTTACGGAATTACAGAGGATTGAGAACGGCGGTGAAGTCAATGACGAATTACTTGACTTAATCGAAATGATTGCCGATATTCTCGGCGGATTAAAGGAGGCATCGGAATGACAGAAAAAGAAAAGACCGCTCCGATTGTATCTGTTGGTGCAGACACGGAGCAGTCAATCCTAAAACGAATTAATAACAGTATAACTGATTTTAACGAAAATGACAAGAGTTTAGATGATTATCTTGAAGAAATGCAAAAAGAATTTTTACAACAGCTCGATCCATCACATTTGAAAACGGTTTCTATGAGCGAATTGTATAACACGGTGTATCAAAGCAAACCGCCGTTGGTTGACGGCTTACTCTACCCCGGCACATATATTTTTGCAGGAGCACCGAAGCTTGGTAAGAGTTTTCTTATGGCACAACTCGCCTACAATATCAGCTCGGGCACACCGCTTTGGAATTTTGATGTGAGAAAAGGAACCGTTTTGTACCTTGCTCTTGAAGATGATTACCACAGATTGCAGGAAAGATTGTACCGAATGTTCGGAACGGAAAGTGCGGATAATTTGTACTTTTCTGTTTCGGCAGGTCAACTTGGAAATGGACTTGATGAACAGCTCTCAAAATTTATGGCGGAACACACCGATACAAAATTGATTATCATAGACACACTTCAAAAGGTGCGTGAAATGGGCGGGGACAATTACAGCTATGCAAACGATTATGAGATTATCACAAGACTCAAAAAGTTTGCGGATAATTATGGAATATGCTTGCTGCTTGTTCACCATACAAGAAAGCAAAACTCCGATGACAAGTTTGATATGATTTCGGGTACAAACGGATTGCTTGGTGCCGCTGACGGTGGCTTTATTTTACGGAAAGAAAAGCGTACAAGCAATTCGGCAACGCTTGAAGTTTCGGGCAGAGACCAGCCGGACCAAAAGATTTATCTTAGTCGCAATCCCAAAACTCTTGTGTGGGAGCTTGAGAGAACTGAAACAGAACTTTGGAAGTTGCCGCCCGAACCTTTGCTTGAAGATATAGCCGGCAAAATTACAAATGAAAACCCCGAATGGTATGGCAGTCCGACGGAGCTTGTTGATTTTCTCGGCATTAATATGAAAGCAAACGCTTTGACAATGAAGTTGAATATCAACGCAGGGCGTTTGTTTAACGAGTATGGAATTACTTATCAAAACAAACGCTGTCACGATGGGCGTAAAGTCAGTTTGAGTTATGAACAGCGTGACGATGTGTGACGGTTGTGTCGCTGTTTTAGGCGGTGGCAAAATCACCGTCACTATCGACGCAGACCGACACAGCGAAAGTTTTTTTCGGGTGCAGGTGGCTTTTTTCAAAAAGCCTCTCCTGCCCCTCGGAGAGCGCAAAACCTGCTTGCAGGTTGCATTTTTGATAGCTCCGCTGTCAAAAGTGCTTTTGCGTTACTCTTGACAAGAGTAACAGAACCGAGGGCGAGCAAGTTTATGAGATTGGAGGTGTATATAATGCAAAGAACGATAAGCGCAATGGTGGGTAAAGGCTCGGTCAATCACAACAGCCGAAAGTTCAAGGCAGAAAATGTTGACGGTGAGCGTAGTCATTTTAATATAGATTATTGTAACGAGCCGATAAAGAAAATCTATCACGAATTGTTTGATGAAGCACTCAAAAGATACAACGAAAAGCAGACAAGAGCCGACCGCAAAATAGAAAACTATTATGAAAAAATCAGAAATTCAAAGCAGGAAAAGCCGTTCCACGAACTTATTTTGCAGATTGGCGATAAGGAAAATATGAGTGCCGAAAGCGAAAACGGACAGCTTGCACGGCAGATTTTAGATGAGTATTACCGTGGATTTCAAGAGCGAAATCCCAACCTAAAAGTGTTCTCTGCTCATCTGCATATGGACGAGGCAACGCCCCATTTGCACATTGATTTTGTTCCGTTCACAACCGGCAGTAAGCGTGGACTTGATACGAGAGTAAGCCTGAAACAAGCGTTAGCTGCACAAGGTTTCAAAGGCGGAACTCGTGGAGATACCGAGTGGAATCAATGGGTGAGCGCAGAAAAATCCGCACTCGCATTCGTTATGGAACGGCACGGAATTGAGTGGGAACACAAAGGAACGCACGAAAAACACCTATCTGTTCTTGATTACAAAAAGCAAGAGCGAGCGACAGAACTTGAACAATTGGGTGCTAAAATCGAGAAAAAGCAAGCCGAATTTAATGTGTTGTCAGAACGAGTGTTAAACTATGACGACGGTTTGGAGAACTTAAGAAATGTGGAAGAATTGCTTGATAATGCACCCGAATATCAGCTCTCCGAGCCGCAAAGTTTTATGTCCGCAAAAGCATATAAAGCAAAAATTGCAGAGCCGCTTATTCAAAAATTAAAAGCGTTAATCAAGATGGCATTGGCTCGTTGCTTTGAGGGTTGGGACAGTTACCATAGATTAAATATCACGAACGGCAACCTATATCGTGAGAACGAAATGTTGTCGAAAATCAACAGCAAACTGAAAAGTGAAAACGAAAATCTGCGCTCAGAGGTCAAAGACTACAAACTCTTGCGCAAGGTTTTCGGGCATAAACAGATTGACGAGTTGCTTGAACAGGTAAGAAATATTAAAGGTCGCAAGCGTGAAAATCCACGCTCAAGATAAATAAATATTTGGAGGTAAACAAAATGGCAAACACAATTTTTGAAAAGCAAGGCGGTACTTATACGCAGGTGGGCGACTATATGTTGCCCGATTTATTACCGGCGGAAGAAGAAAAGGAAGCGAATATCGGCGTTTGGGGAATGAGGCATAAACGATATTTGAAGCAAAATCATAAAGTATTTTACTACAATTTACTCACAAGCGGTAAGCTCAATTCATATCTTGCAGATGTTGAACAGCAGGCGCAAGACCTTTTTCTCCGGCTGGTAAAAGAACTTGCCGAAAAAGAAAATGTAACCGATGAACTCAAATCAACCGATATGATGTTGTGGGTGCAAAAGATGAATAATATCCGTAATCAAGCAAATGAAATAGTAAATGCATCTTTAATATTCGACATTCCACAATTAAAAACAAATAGAGTGTGCTGTTTTCACAAGTTGGGCGAAATTGGCCGATGGGGAAGATTACATATGGACTATATAATGAAGGCAAACCAAACATTATATCACAATTTGTTGCGTAAGAATATGTTGATAGAATATTTGACGGTTATTGATAAGATTGCGCAGTGCAGATATGAAGAAGAGGAACGTAATTATAGTTTGCTTGGATTTGACCAGAGCAATTTAATTGCAGAGGAAATAGTGTTACAAAACATTATATATTGTTGATAACCTGGGGCTTTAGAAATAAAGCCCCTTATCTCTTGAAAAAATGAAATGATTATGCTATAATAATGCTATAATTTTAATTGGAGTTGTAACTGTGGAATTTGGTGAAAAAATTAAACATATTCGTGTACAGTCATTACTTAGTCAAGAAGCGTTTGCCAAAGAACTTGGCGTATCGTATTCGACAGTAAATCGATGGGAAAAGGATAAAACCAAGCCCAATTATCGTGCGTTAAAATCAATCGATAACTTTTGCAAAATTCACAAGATTTCGTTCGATATTTCCGAGTATGCATTGGAGGGGCATATATTATGAGCTTTACACATATAGACTGCTTTAGTGGACCTGGAGGTATCTGTACCGGGTTGTGTGCAGCGGGATTTGATACAAAAATAGCCATTGAATATATTAAAAGCTGCGTTGAAACGTATTCTGCTAATCATCCATCAGTTCATATGATCCATTCTGATATCAGGGATGTTACTGAGGATGACATCCTTCCATATATACCATCAGATGGAATAGATCTAGTCACTTCAGGGATGCCGTGCGAGACATTTTCAACTGCTGGAAATACATCACGCTCATTTTATGATGACAGACAATTCTTATTTAGGGAAGGTATTAGAATTGCAAAAATTTCAAAAGCAAAACTTCTTTTATTTGAAAATGTGCCTGCAATAACAACTAAAACTGTTGAGAAAAAGTCTAAAGCTTTGATTGTTGATTTGCTAAAAAAAGAACTTGTAGAAGCTGGATACGGTAATTATATTGAGGTTGTGCTTAGTGCAGATAAGTTTGGAGTCCCACAACGTAGAAATCGTTTTTTTATATTGGCAAGTAGCAATCCGAACATTAGATTAACTGCACCTATTCCTGAAAATTGCAAAACGACTACTGTTAAAGATGCTTTTGCAGGACTGCCAAATGTTATACCGAATAGTGGAAAAGAAAAGAATAAATATACGGGTAAAGAATCGGAGTATTCACTTTTGTTGAAAAACGATTCATTTTGGAGAAGAACGTCAAATGTTAATAAATTAACATATCAAATGCCTATGAAACATAGAGAGTGTACATTAAAAAGATTTGCACTACTTCACCAAGGAGAAAGTCTAAAAGATTTATTTGAACGATATGATGGCAAAGAACGAGAAACTTTGCAAGAACAACGTATATTACCAAAAAAGATGTTCATTAAGCGCAATTATAGACTTATGGAAAATGAACCAGCCCCTACTGTTACAAGTCATTGCCTAGATGAATTCGTTCATCCGAAATATGATAGAGCATTAACCGTCAGAGAATGTGCACGACTTCAATCGTTTCCTGATTCATATGATTTTTGTGGTGGACCATATATAGTTCCACATATAAACCGTGATGTTCAAGATAAGTATGAGCAAATAGGAGATGCGGTCCCGCCATTGCTTGCATATGCTTGGGGAAAAGAAATAGATAAAATTTTAAGAGGTGTAAACAATGCCTGAAAATCAAGATTACAAAGAATTTTGTAAAGAAATATATATGCAAACATATGAGGCAACCTATCCAATTGAACTCGGCGACAGAACTTCAGATGCCGCCAAACAATCTGCCAGGTTGAGCGCTCAGAGAAAAGCTATCGATAAAGCTTTAGTTGAAGGTCTTTTGCGCTTTTCACCAGATATATCTGAAAGTGAAATTTGGGAAGCTATAGGAATAACGCATAAAATTAATGTTGCAAATCTTGGCGATTTCAATATAGCAGAGGAACATCAAGAATCGGTAATAAAGAGAAGTTTATCTGCACATCAAAGTTGGATAAAATCAAGTGGTCATTCTTTTGAACGTTATATATCCAATATTGATAGTGACGACTTACAACGTAATGAAGTAAGATTCATCTTACAGTCTGAATTAACCAAAATGATTAAGGAAAATCGTTTAGCCAATACAACTGAGGATATAGCAGGTTTGAGTTCTTGGGGGAAGGATTTTGATTTATATGCTATACAGTCAATTCACGGCGAAACACACGTTTTTGGCTGTATTCAATCAAAAACAAGTATAAGAGACCGAGTAGGTAGAGACGTTACTTTTTCAAGGAATGCAATGGATGGACTGTTTTGGTCTGCGGCTGTAACATTAGATGGTGCGTTTCTTAATATGCCAGAATTCATACATATGGTTAATGGTGGCGGTTCATATTCCTTAAACGGTTGGCATGGAATGTATGCTATGTCAGGAATTCAGGAATCAAATGAACGTATATATAAAGTGGATGATTCACTTAACTTATTCGTTGACCATGCCATTGCTGCTGCTCGTCAATTTATTTCTGATAGAAGAATGCTGAATCACGAATGGAAGGCTTAAACATTTTCTATGGCAACACTATGGCAACAAAAAATCGGATAGCGTATGCTTTACCGATAATTCAAATAATATAGACACTCTCTGATAAATTCCATAAACAAAAGTGTTTAAGGTTGATTTACAGGGAGCGAGTGGGAGTAACTCCCAATTTCGATAAATGACCTATTTATAAGGCATTTGGGAGCTTTGCAACCCAAAATGGCAACATTTTGGCACCAATAAAATATTCACAAAAGATTAAGAGCTATCAGACATCAAGTCTGATAGCTCTTTTTGTTTTATGATTCTTCTATATCTTTGATTGTTTTATGTTCTTCATTTTTGCAAACAACCGAGTGTTATGGCAGAGCTAAAATCAAAGCGAGATGATTTTACAAAAACTTTGTCTTTGCTACGAAAAGAAGTTAAGGTTGCAACAAATATTTTGGAGGACAACGATGAAATCAAACGCAATATGAAAGCTGAGAAAGCAATGCAACAAAAACGCTTTATTACGAAGCAAAAAACAAGACATAGGTATGATGACCTATGCAGATAAGGAGAATTTTATGAAAAAGTATATTACCAACGAAAACACGGGTATTAGCTACACGCTTGTAGGTGATGTATATATTCCAAACCTTGTATCAACTGATACGAATTATGAAATCGGCTATTGGGGCAGAAAACATAAGGAATATATTAGACAATATAAATCGGCATTTTATACAACCCTGCTTACTCAATGTAAACTAAATTTATACTTGCATGATGTTGATGTTCGAGCAACAGAAATGTACGATACCATTGTAAAGCAATTAGCAAAACAAGAAGGTGTTACAGAAAAACTTAAAGCAACCGATATTATGTTTTGGATACAGAAAATGAATAATATTCGTAATCGTGCAACAGAAATCGTAAATGCGGAACTGATTTACACGGTATAAACGCAACGACGGCAGGGAACAATCCCTGCCGTTTTTTGTTGCTTAAAAACAGTTGACTTATTTGCGGATTAAACATATAATTAAACTGTATAAGTATATGGAACTGTATCCTTTATTTGAAACGGCATATAATTCAAATTTACCGCCACATAAGTGGTATACAAATTCTATCAGAATATAATTTATGTGAGGCTATATAATGACATTCTCTAATATATTGTTTAACAAAATTGAAAACGGTCTCATTTTCACATCGGATTACCGCACATTTGTTAAAAACAACACTATTTCTTTTTCGAATGCAGGAATTGCCGTTGTATATGGACCTAATGGCACAGGTAAAACCAGCTTAGCTAAAGTTTTTAGTGGAGAAGAAGGAACAGCCATCTCTTGTGAATATAATTCGATTGTATATGAAAACGGAAATGATTTATTTCACGTTATAAATGACCAAAATAATAGAAATATAATTTCAGGTACAGCAAAAGATTTTTTACTTGGAGATAATATACGAAAAGAGTTTGAATTACAGAAATTTACATCAGAAAAATATCAAGAGGTTCTTTTAAAAGTTATATCTCAATTAAAAAATACTTTTAAAATTTCGACTGTTTCCAATCCATTGATAACAATCATAGAAAACCATAAATTATCAGCAATTGTAAAAGACTTAGCAAATAAAAACTCCAAAGGTTCCAAAACAGCAATTAAAGATTTTTTAGCTGTTATATCATCTTTGTCAGATAAAGGGTTGCCAGCAGCCTTTACTGAAGAAAAGTTCATCTATTTTGTAAATGAGTATTCTGACAAAAAGTCCATTATTCATAAGGTTTTAACAATAACTGAACCTGATATTACCAAGGTGCATAATGCTCAAGAAATAGAAGAAGATAGTGTTGCTATTGATATTTTAACCCACTTTTCTCATAAAACAAAATGCATAGTTTGTGACACTGATGGGATAGACTCAGAAAAGTTAAAAGAGGAAAAGACTCAACACAGGAAGTTTGTGATAGATTCTTTAACCAAGCAATTACGTTCGTTTATAGAAGACATTATTGCACTCGCTTCTTCAAACGACCCATATTCGATTAGAGAAAATGTATTAAAAGCATTGGAAGATGGTGATTTTAAATATATCAAAGCTCTTCAAGATGATATTAAACAATATATAGACTTTTTCAATATGAAGCTTAATTTACTTTTAAAGAACGATATTGATATAAGTGAATTAAAGGATAAATATGACGAATACGAAAAAATAATTTCTGAGAAGCCTGATATTACGGAAGAAGATTTTATATACATTGAAGAAATTTTGTCAAATAGTATGGACAAAAAAATAGCCGTTGTTCGTGATTCAAACAAAAACTTGAAAATTTTGCTTGAAGAAAAAGAATTTTTGGGCTTAGATAGAGACGAATTGCCTCTTAGCACAGGCAAACAAAATTTTCTTTCTTTATATTTTGAATTTTTAAAAGCGAAGAATTCTGAAAAACAACTTATTGTATTAGATGACCCAATTTCAAGTTTTGATTCAATATATAAAAACAAAGTTGTTTTTGCTTTAGTAAAAATGTTGGAAAATAAGCCTCGTATAGTGCTTACACATAATTTGGACCTTCTAAGATTATTAGAAAGCCAATACAAGCACTCCTTTAATTTATATCTCCTGAATAACACTGAAGGTGAAGATAATGGATTTATTCCACTTTCTAACAATGAGCAGAACATGCTAATTAACCTAAAGGAATTGTTGAATACCTTTAGACACAAAATTTTTAACGAAATACAGTCAAAAGAATTATATTTAATATCTATGATTCCTTTTATGCGAGGATATGCTACTATTATTGATGATAAAAATAGTATAGAGAAATTAACGCAACTGATGCATGGATATAAAACAGAAAAAGTAGATATTGCTAAAATTTATTTTTGCCTATTTGGAAATGATGGTAATGTAAAGTTACCAAGTTCTTTGGTAGTGGATGTTCCTGATATTCTTTCCAGAACCGTTGACGGTGTTTGTATAGTTGATCCAGTTAAATATCCGCTTTTAGATAAAACACTTAAACATTCTTTCGTGTATTTGTTTTTACGCTTATTGGTGGAGAAAACTTTAGTAGAAAAATATGCTATTGATACAAATAAGTGCGACCAACTCGGTTCAATTATCAGTCAAGCATTTCCTGGAAACGATGTTGATAGTATTAGAAAAAGGGTAAGACTCACTTCGAAAAAGACTTTGATAAATGAGTTTAATCATTTTGAAGGAAATTTAAGCATTTTCCAGCCTGCAATAGACATTACAGAAAAAGCATTAGGATCTGAACGTACTGACATAATAACATTTGTGAATACTATAAAAAAATCATAACAATAGTTCAATTACAATATATTACAATTTAATTGAGCAATATTCATTTATGACTAACACATATCGTAATTGATATAAAAACTTATGTTAACAAAGGAAAAAATTAATGGACGAATTTAGATTTTTGGATATTATTGATGAGTTGATTGATTTACTATTACTTCAAGGTTGTGCTACTGAAGGAGATTTTATACAATTATATTCAATTCAGTTTCAAGGTGCTATGGACTCATTAAATGAAATACTTCATAAATACGGGTACACTGGAACAGTGTTGCCTATTGGGGGTGTATATTCCGGTATGGCAGTATATGGAGTATATGATCCTGAAGTTATAGATTATTTAGATGCAAAATGTTTCGTGGATATAGAAGGAAAGAGGCAAGAAAGAGGCTTATGAGGCATAATTGATAGCATCCAAGTGATAGCTATTTGATAGCAAAAGCAGAAATACCTCAAAGAATTGAGATAATTTGTACCAAATTAAAGCAAATCAAGTCAAAATTCTTAAACAAAAACAGTTAAAGTCTGTTTTACACTTAGGAGTGGGAATAAGAATAGAAGTCAAAGAAATGGCTTAAACACTGACTTTTTGACACTTCAAAAGTCTGGTTGATACCGTTTTGATACTGTTTACTATTCTTTACAATAAAACAAGAAAGAGGAAACCCCTCTCGTTTGAACGCTTAGTTCATTCGAGAGGGGTTATTTTATTTATAATGTATATTTACATTAGGATTTTGCTTTAATGCTTCAAATGATGCAAAAAGTTTTTGTACAGGAAGTGGTTGCATATTCATATTCTCTAATTGATCTTTTTCTTCGGATTTCATAATAGCAGGAGCTTTCACGTTATGTCGTCTACAAAAAGAACCATATTTTTCAATTCCATTAACAATTTCTTGCCCAAAGTAAGTAAAGAAATCCCAAAATAAAACAATAATCTTTGAACTCATATTATTAACTAATGAAGGTATATCAATTTCATTGTCCATCTTCTCAATATCATTTTTTGAATGCTTCCAATTATCAAATTTTAATAAGTGATCCTTTAAGCAAATCACTTTACACCCATCATCAATTGAATTGTGAAATACAGCATATGGAAACTCACAGTGTACTACGTAGTTTCTAAAATTAGCCCAAAACCGATATTCAATGCTATTATCATACATTTGACTGCAAATTGAACGGAATAGTTTCAGTTCATTTTCACTTTTGTTTTTTCTAAGAAGTCGAGTTTCCATATCAATATAGGTTTTTATAGATGAAGCGTAATTAAATACAAGTTTATTTGCGATTAGTATGAGTTTTTCTGGAGAAACTCCTTGAAAACTCATACTTGATAAATTATCGCTTTTCATATACTGCTGAAACTCGATACCATTTTCAATTACAATATCTTTTATTTGATTAATGCGATGATATATTCCGCAAAAGGTAAAAGCAGAATTTAAATCATCTAATTCTTCTTGAGTTATCTCCTCTATAATTTCAGCGGTCAAATGGTTATCATTATCTTTTTTTGTTTCTGCTACATATAGATACATAATTGTTACCTCGTTTTTGGGTAATTATATTTCCAATCGTTATATTCATCTTCGGAGATTTCATCATTCTTTAGCTTCTCAGCTTGATTACGCCAATCGTTGAGCATTTCAAACATAGTCACATAGCTTTTGTTGTGCTTATCAAGCGTCAGGCAAAGCTCGCCGTCAATGGAATTGATTTTAATACCATAGGTATCTTCCAAAGCGAAAAGCGTATGAATCAAACCGAGGTAGGTATCTGTTTCGGGTACATTCACAGCGTAAGTCTTAACATTTAACGCTTTTGCAATCGCTTTTACATAGTTTGCTTTCGGGGTGCGAGTACCGCTTTCATATTGAGCGATTCGGATATCAGCCGTTCTGTCGTCAAAGCCGATAGCTTTTCCGAGTTCTTTCTGTGTCATACCACGCAGATTACGGATATAACGGATTCTTTCACCAATCGACATCTTTAGACCTCTTTTCCTAAGAATATAATAAGTATAACATATATGTTTAGTGAATGTCAATAGTTTCAAAGCAAAAAAGTTTAGTATTTTCTATGTTTTATCCACTTGCACTAATCTAAAATGTTTAGTATAATAGAAATACGCTAAACTAATAAGTTTAGTAAAGTGAGTAAACGCACTCCTGTCAAATGCGCCAAGACTTCCAACGGAACGAGCGCAGAAGCAGGAGGGATACTCCCCACCAGTCACAGTCCGAGCGTTAGAAGCGTCGCAGGCAATGAGGTGAGAGGCCCGGTAAGTAAATCCGGGGCTTTGTAAATCAATTCTACAACTTTAAATCAAAATAAGAAAGGGGGTTAAACCTATGACAGCAAACAAGAACGTGATTACCACTGATGAAATCGCCGAGTGTCTCGGCGTATCAAAATCAAGTGCATATAAGATTATGCATACGCTTAACAAGGAATTGAAAGCCAAAGGCTTTTATACCGTAGCAGGCAAATTGAGCCGCCGGTATTTTGAGGAAAAATTTTACGGTGTACAATCAGCCGAAGAAGGAGAGTGATATAAATGGCTGTTTATAAGAATAAATCAAACAACACTTGGTATGTGTCCGTCTATTACAAGAACTGGCAGGGCAGTACCGACCGAAAAGTTAAGCGAGGTTTTAAGACCAAACGTGAAGCGAGCGAGTGGGAGCGTACATTCCTGCTTCAAAGAAGTGATGACGTCGATATGACCTTCGGAGCGTTTTGGGAGCTTTACAAGGCGGATCTCAAAGAAAAAATCCGTGATAACACATGGAATACAAAGGTTTCTATCGTTGATAAGAAGATACTGCCGTATTTCAAGGACAGAAAGCTAAATGAAATCAAGCCGACCGATATTATGGCTTGGCATAATGAAATGATGGGGAATAAGGATAAGAACGGCAAACCGTTCTCTAAAACCTATCTCAAAACTATTCACAACCAAATCAGCGCTATTTTTAATCACGCTGTACGATATTACGACTTAAAGGTAAATCCTGCGGCTAAGGTAGGGAATATGGGCAAGGATCAGACAAAGGAAATGAAGTTTTGGACAAAGGCGGAATATCTCAAATTCGCTGAAGCTATGATGGACAAGTCCGCTTCCTACTACGCCTTTGAAATGCTCTATTGGTGCGGCTTGCGTTTAGGGGAGATGTTAGCCTTAACGCCTGCTGACTTTGATTTTGAAAAGCAGACGGTGAGGATAAACAAATCCTATCAGCGTATCAACCGACAGGACATTATCACCGATCCGAAAACTCCAAAGAGCATACGCACGGTGACTATGCCCGACTTCCTTGTTTTGGAAATGCAGGACTATGTCAAATCCATTTACGGTATTCAGCCTAATGACAGGATATTTCTGATTACCAAAAGCTATATGCACCACGAAATGGACAGGGGCTGTAAGGAAACAGGCGTGAAGCGCATTAGAATACACGATTTACGTCACAGCCACGTTTCACTTTTAATAGAAATGGGGTTTTCCGTTGTCGCTATAGCTAATCGTGTAGGTCACGAGAGTATTGACATCACCTACCGATACGCTCATATGCTGCCGTCGGCTCAAAATGAGATGGCGGCAAAGCTGAATGTGGAAAGGGGATTACAAAATGTCAGCTAAAAATTTAGATAAGAAAAACCGTTGGAGAAACAAGGTTGTTGCGTTTAGGGTTTCACCAGAAGAAAACGATCAAATCAATATCGCTGTTCGGCTATCGGGTTATAACAAGCAGGATTACATCGTCAGCCGATTATTGCACCGAGAAATTATCGTGCAGGGTAACCCGAGAGTGTATAAGGCTTTGAAAAATCAGCTTGTTGCCGTTCTTGACGAGCTTGTAAGAATTGAAGCAGGATATGGGATTGATGATGAACTGCTTGACAATATCAGATTAATTACCGTTACCTTAAACGGAATGAAGGAGGAATGCGAATGGATATCTTAAATGAAATGACTGCCCACAACGCTTCTGTTGGCGCAGAAGCAGGACAGCCAATTCACAAATCTTATAACACTATTATAAGCGAAAACGATTCGGATTTCAATAGGTTTGATGAAATTAACGACCTCTGCGATATAGACAAATCGTATTTACACACGGTTTCAATGACCGAGCTGTTTGACAGTGCCTATCATAGCAATCCGCCGATTATCGACGGCTTGCTCTACCGGGGCACATATCTGTTTGTCGGCTCGCCGAAAATCGGCAAGAGCTTTTTGATGGCGTAACTTGCCTATCATGTCAGCACAGGCACAAAGCTATGGGGCTTTGATGTGCGGCAGGGCAAAGTGCTGTATCTCGCCTTAGAGGACGACTATCCGAGATTACAGAAGCGGCTGTACCGTATGTTCGGAACAGCTGAGAACGAAAACCTGTTCTTTTCGGTTACGGCACATCAGCTTGGGAACGGCTTGGACGAACAGCTTGACGGTTTCTTACAGAAGCACCATGATACTTCGTTGGTGATTATCGACACCTTGCAGAAGGTCAGAGAAGTCGGCGGTGAGAATTACAGCTACGCCAACGATTACCAGATCATAACGAAGCTAAAGGGCTTCACGGACAGGCACAACATCTGTATGTTGGTTGTCCACCACACACGTAAACAAACCGCTGACGATAAGTTTGATATGATCTCAGGCACCAACGGTTTGCTCGGCGCTGCGGACGGTGCGTTTATCCTCTCAAAGGATAAGCGCACGAACAATAACGCCACGCTTGAAGTGTCGGGAAGAGATCAACAAGACCAGCGTGTGTATTTGTAGAAGAACACGGAAACGCTGGTGTGGGAGCTTGATAAAATCGAAACCGAGCTTTGGAAAGCTCCGACCGAGCCATTGCTTGAAAGGATTGCCGAAAGAGTAACTGCCGACAATCCACAGTGGTGCGGAACGCCTACGGAGCTGTGCGAGCATCTTGCTGTTGACATCAAGCCGAACGCTATTACGCAGAAGCTGAATGTCAATGTCAACCGTCTGATGGACGAATACAAAATCGCCTATCATTACAAGCGCACTCACGAAGGGCGCAGAATCACGCTGACCTTTAGGGGCGGCGTGTCAAAGCGTGACAGCTGTGACAGCGATTCTGGGGCGTGTGAAACACCGACACAGCCGACACAGACTGACACGCACTAAAGTTTTTGTTGGGTGCAGGGTACTTTTTTCAAAAAGCAATCCCTGCCCCTCGGAGAGCGCAAAACCTGCTCGCAGGTCGCATTTTTGATGGCTCTGCTGTCAAAAGTGCTTTTGCGTTACTCTTGGCAAGAGTAACAGAACCTGAGTTAGAGATAATTTAGTCAGATAACCATATTTTATACAGATTTGAGGTAGATAAATGAAGAGAACAATTAGCACAATGGTGGGTAAAGGCTCCGTCACGCACAACAGCCGAACGTTTACGGCAGAGAACGTAGACAGCAATCGTACCCACCTCAATATAGATTACTGCAACAAGCCGATCAAGAAAGTGTATCACGAAATGTTTGATGAAGCTCTGAAGCAGCACAACGATAAACAGAAACGCAAGGACAGAAAGATTTCCGATTACTACAAGCATATCGAGTCCGGAAAGCAGGAAAAGCTGTTCCACGAGATCATCTTCCAAATCGGCAACAAGGAAGATATGTCGGCAACAGGAGAGCACGCCGAGCTTGCGAGGACAGTCCTCGACGAATACTATCAGGGTTTCCAAGAGCGCAATCCCTACCTGAGAGTGTTCTCTGCTCACCTTCATATGGACGAAGCAACGCCGCATATCCATATCGACTTTGTACCGTTCACCACCGGCAGTAAACGGGGGTTGGAAACAAGAGTGTCGCTGAAACAGGCAATGATCAATATGGGATTCAAAGGCGAGGGCAGGAGTGACAACGAGCTGAATCGCTGGATACTTTCCGAAAAGAAAGTCCTTGCTCGGATTATGGAGCGACACGGCATCGAGTGGGAGCAGAAGGGCACTCACGAGCAGCACCTGTCCGTCCTTGATTACAAAAAGCAAGAGCGAGCCAAAGAAGTTGCCGAGCTTAACAGGAAAATCGAGGAAAAGCAGCTTGAGGTCAAAGGTCTGAAAGCGACGGTTGAGAAAATTGAGGAAACAAAGGAGCTTCTCGGCGACGTCGAAAAACAGCTTGACGAAGATCCGCAGCTGCAACTCCCTGAGCCGCAGGGCTTGATGACGGCAAAGAGCTATAAGAAAAAGTTTGTGGAGCCGCTAATCAAGCGTCTGAAAAACCTTGTCCGAACAGTCCTCGCCAGAAGCTATGAGGGTTGGGAGAATTATCACCGTATCAATAATCTGAACGGCAGATTATACAGCAAAAACAAAAGTCTGAAACACGAAAATTCAAGGTTGAAGGAATTGAATAATCAACTCCGAGAGCAAAACAAAGCCTATCGCCTGTTGGAAAAGGTTTTCGGTAAGCGCAAGCTCAATGAGATTATCGAGCAGGCGAGAGGATACAAAAAGTCAAAACAGCGTGACGCACGCTAATATATTATGAAAGGTTGATGAACAATGGAAAAGAGAATTTACGACAAACAGACAGGTATTTACTATGAGCTGCAAGGCGATTACTACCTGCCGTGCCTGACTCTCCCCGAACAGCCGAAGGTTGAAATCGGCGTTTGGGGCAAGCGGCACTTGCAGTATATCAAGGCGCACCGCAGAGGTTTTTATACGACCTTGCTCACAAAATGCGAACTGAACAGACACCTTGCCGATGTAAATAAACAGGCTGAGGATATGTTTTTTCGGCTCATAAAACAGATGGCAGAACGTGATGGCGTGACCGAACAACTCAAAGCAGAAAACCAAATGCTGTGGGTGCGGAAGATGAACAATATCCGCAACCGTGCAACGGAGATTGTAAATGTAGAGTTGATTTACAACTAACCAGCACAGCCGCCACGTGGGATAATCTCCTGCTTGGCGGCGTTTTCTGTTGCAAAATCAGCTTTTCTATTGTATTGTTATTACAGTGTAAAAATTTTTTAAGATTTTGGGATATTTTGCTGTTTTGAGTTGTTAGTATAGTGAAAGGTCTTTCAAAAGCAGCGAAAGGTGAACGATCCTTTTCGTTGCAATTATCTCAGACAGGAGGGAAATGTTTGGAAGCTGCCGAGTTTAACAGAATTGCAAGGAAATATACTGATGTCGTATACAGAGCAACGCTCAGTTATTGCAAAAACAAAAATGACGCTGAGGACGCTGTTCAAAATACTTTTTTGAAGCTTCTGAAAACCGATACTCAGTTTGCTGACGACGAACACATAAGAAAATGGCTTATCAGGTCGGCGATCAATGAATGTAAGAACATATGGAAATCCTTTTGGCACAGAAATCTTACATCCATCGACGAGCTGAACGAAGAGCCTGCATACATAGAGTCAGAAAAGCAAGAACTGTTCAGTGAAGTAATGAAGTTACCAAAAAAGTACAGCACGGTACTGCATTTGTATTACTACGAAAGCTATACATGCAAGGAAATTGCGGATATTCTTAATATTTCGGAAAGCGGCGTACAATCTCGACTGATGAGAGCACGAAACATACTGAAAGAAAAATTAAAGGAGGCGTGGTTATGAATCAGTATAAAAGCAATCATGAGTTCTATCAAAGTGTTTTTGACGAAGTCCACGCATCTGATAAACTAATAATGAAGGTGCAGAATATGACTAATAACAAAACAAAAAAGAAGATTTATGCAATCAGAAAAGTAGCCTTTGTTGCCGCCGCAATAATAATGGTGTTAGTTATAAGCAACGCCGTCGCTTATGCCGCTACGGGAGCGACTTGGATAGAACTTCTCGTGACCGCAACCGTCAATGGCAGCGATTATAATGCAAAGCTGATTGACAAGTATGATGAAAACGGCGAGCTTGGTTCTCAGGAATTCATTAATGATTACGGAAACGGTATAAAAGAAGGACTTGAATATGATGGTCAATATGCGATAGACAGCAATTCGGATATTGAAATTCAGATTGCCGAGAAAGATCCGAGGGTCGTTCAGGAATCAAACAGAGTATTTCTAAGCTGGATGTCGGCAGATATACACAAGGATATTACCGAAGATTTTTCCGACGGTCACGCCGAGATCACCGTTGACGATGATGATCACAACAAAATGAAGTTTACGGTCACCGGTACAGTTGACAAATATAAAATCGTTTTATCTTACAGAGATCATTCTGTAGAATTCTTTTCTGAGTAAGGTGGTTCCGATAAACGTACAGAATTAGAAAATAGTCAAAGCCGCCAAGCGGGATGATCTCCTGCTTGGCGGCTATTGCGATATCAACATTTTTATGATAAAATTTTATAAAACAAAAAGGAAATAATCACTATGAGCTTAATTAAAAATGACTATCCCATTTTAGAATATGACACCGAGAGCAAGGCAATCATTATGCCCGGACACAGCACCGATTTTCACTTTCCCGAAAGGGCTATTATGCTGTTTATGGAAACGGAAGTTGATAATTATGCGTTGGAAAATGATTGCGAGATCATCGGTCAATTCAACACGGTCACAAAAGTATTTAATGTTTATAAAACGATTCATAACGGTGTTGAACTTGCCGTTTGTCAGGCTCCTTTAGGCGGTGCGGCGGCTACACAAAGTATGGAACAGTTGGTTGCAGGCGGTGTGAAAAAGATTATTGCCGCAGGCTGCTGCGGTGCTTTGTTCGCTGATAATGAAGGTGACTTTTATATACCTGTTTCCGCATTGCGACAGGAAGGAACATCCTATCATTATTTGCCGCCTTCACGGGAAGTTTCGCTCAATGATAATGCTATTAATGCTATAGCCGAGGTACTGAATAATCGTGGCTTCCACTATAAAAAGTGTAAAACGTGGACGACAGACGGCTTTTATCGTGAAACAAAAGAAATGGTAGCGTATCGCAAAACAGAGGGCTGCTCTGTGGTGGAAATGGAGTGCGCTTCACTTGCTGCCTGTGCGAAATTTCGTAACATCATATTTGGTCAGTTATTATTCACTGCGGATTCATTGGCGAATATCGAATCGCACGACATACGAAATTGGGGTAATCGTCATTTTACCTTGGCTATGGATTTAGCTATGGACGCAGCAGTGGAGGTTTAGTTATGAAAACGGAAAAAGAAATGTATGATTTAATCATAAGCATTGCTCAAAGCGACGAAAGGATACGAGCCGTTTATCTCAATGGTTCAAGAACAAATCCGAATGTGCTGAAAGATATTTTTCAAGATTATGATGTTGTATATGTAGTCACCGAAACCAAGCCATTTATCGTGGATAAAGATTGGATCAACCAATTTGGCGAAATTTTATTTATGCAATTTCCTGACGAACACCCTGATTATCCAAGCGATAAGGATAATTTCTACGGTTGGTTAATGCAGTTTACAGATGGTAACAGAATTGATTTGCACGTCGAAAGCATTGAACACGCAAGGGCAAATATAGTAAACGACAGTCTTTGCAAAGTTTTATTGGATAAAGATAATTGCTTGCCCGATATTCCCGAATCCTCCGACAAGACGTATTGGGTAGCTAAACCCTCAAAAGCGCAATTTGTTTGCACTTGTACGGAGTTTTGGTGGTGCCTAAACAATGTTGCAAAAGGTTTGTGGCGTGAGGAAATCCCTTATGTTCAAGATATGCTGAATTATGTTGTCAGAAAGCAGTTGGAGAAAATGTTGTCTTGGAAGGTTGGCGTAATAACCGATTACTCGGTCAGCGTTGGCAAGTCAGCAAAGTATATGTATAAATGGCTTTCGGATCAAGAATGGAAAATATACCTGAGAACATATTGTGGAGCTGATATAATTGATATTTGGCAGTCGGTAGATGAAATGTGCTCTTTATTCAAAGAAACCGCTGTTTGGGTTGCCGAAGAATTACAATATCCATTTAATGCTAAAGAAGCGGAAAACTGTATGAAATTCCTAAACGCTGTAAAGAATTTGCCTAAAGACGCAAAGGAGATAAATATCTAATGACTGATATATATTTGATTGAAGCTACACCCGAATACGCAGAACAAGTTTGGCAATTTCGTCAGGAAATTTTTGATTGCGATAAAGACAGCGAAAGTCAATTTGCTGGCTGCTTATCTCTTGATGAAGCAGCTTCTGCCGAAGAATGGATACGTTGGTGTCAGTTAAGGACAAGCAAAGAAACCTGTGAGCAGACAGGAGTTGATGTTCCTTCAACTACCTACTTTGCTATACGCAAAAAAGATAATCGGTTGGTTGGTATCATTGATTTGCGCCACCATATCAATCACCCTATCCTCGGAACTTGGGGCGGTCATTGTGGTTATACTGTTCGTCCTTCTGAACGAGGGAACGGCTACGCAAAGGAAATACTGCGGCTGAATCTTAGTAACGCAAAAGAACTTGGTATAGAGAAAATATTGATCACCTGTCATTCCGATAATGCGGCAAGTGAGAAAACAATTCTTGCAAATGGTGGCGTTTATGCAAAGACAATTGTCGTGGAAGGAACAAAGATAAAACGGTATTGGATAGATATTACGAGGTAAGTATAATGAAAACAGATAACATATTCTTAGAAAACTTTTACAACGAATACGACGAGGATGGACGACTTGAAAACAGCCGTCTTGGCAGAGTGGAATATCTTACTACACGCAGATATTTAGATCCGCTGTTGACCGCAGACAGCAAAATTGCGGAAATCGGCGCAGGTACGGGCAGGTACAGCGTTACTCTTGCAAAAGAGGGCTTTGACGTTACCGCCATAGAGTTGGTACAACACAATCTTGATATACTTCAAAGCAAGCTCGACGGTAGCGAGAACATCAAAACCTATCTCGGAAATGCGCTTGACTTGAATATGCTGGGTGATAACACCTATGATGTTACGCTCCTGCTTGGACCGATGTATCACCTGTATTCTGAGGAAGATAAAGTTACCACAATGAAAGAAGCGGTCAGAATCACAAAGCCGGGTGGTCACATCTTGGTAGCCTATTGTATGAACGAAGCGACGGTCATTCAATATGTTTTCGGCTGCAATCAGCTGAAATCGGTAATGGATTTGAATATGATCACCGACGATTGGAAATGTATCAGCGAGCCGAAAGACCTGTTTGAGATGATGCGAATTGAGGATATAGAGCGTCTGAACGCAACTGTTCCCGTTGAGCGTGTAAAGCTTGTCGCAACCGACGGCGCAAGCCGATATATTCGTGAGTATCTCGAAGAATTTGACAATGAAACCTTTACAAAATGGCTCTCCTATCATTTTGCAACCTGCAAACGACAGGATTTGATAGGCGCTACTAATCACAGCTTGGATATTTTGAGAAAGCTGTAAAGGTTAGCTACTTGAAATTATAAATCTTGGTTTTGAGAGCGTCCGTAACTATCAGACTCGTAAAGTAATATAATTACACTATCTAACCGATTCTGATTTCCAAAGACCGCATAAACAGTATGTTTTTAGCTGTAAAAGCGTGACACTTTTTCGATACGGATTAGTAGATATATTTAAATGCGATTTATCACTTTAAAGTGTTGATTTTATAGATTGTTCGTGCTATAATAACAGCAGTATCGTTGATACTGTTTTGATACTGTTATTATTTGAAGCCAAAAATAATAGTCAGAATAGCGGTAATAATGGTATCAAAAGAAACGAACACTAAACTAATATGTTTAGCGTTAAAATGAATTAAGCGAGTGGGAGTAAAAATTAAAGGTGGTAGATTAAGCGTGAAAAGTCCTGTAAATATGGGGTGTTTCACGCTTTAATTTTTTGACTGCTAACATTATGCAAACAAAAGCATTGTATGTTAGTAGTGTTAATAAAAGCACGATTGAAATTATTTCAAGTTATTTGAAAAAAACTACTTGACATTTGGATATAAATGGGTATAATATAAGATATACAGTTGATAGTAATAATTGTAGGGAGGTGAGTATGTTGAACAACGATTTAGAGTATGATTTGGCTTTGTTAAAAAAGTTAGCATTGAACAATAATTTATCGAAGAGCGAAATGAATGTGATTTTTTTCTGTTGGCATAGTCAGAAGACTTCGCACGATGTCGCAGAATATTTGAATTGGGCTTCTCCGAATGTAGCTCGCTTGCTCTTAGCTATGGTAAATAAAGGCTTTTTAACAAGGAAGCTGTCTGAGGACAATAAAAGTTATCTCTATTCTGTAAATAAAAGTAACCCATTGTTAGAAGTATAAAAGCGATTTATCGCTTTTTTATTTAGAATAACAACTATCAAATGTATAGTATACATACAATACTTGTAATCATTAACTAATAAAGGAGTAGTTTAAAAATGGCAAAATCTAAATCTTCTGAGGTGTATGTTAAACTTACTGACTTGTTTAATTTAGAAACTCTAGTCTTACAAGAAATTTATCATCATCCTATTTTAAATAATCTCAGTGAAAAAGAAATGGAGCAATTATTACTTGATATAGATGATGTTATTATGCTTAAAGCTATTTTTACAGGAAGAGAAATTTAAGTGAATAGTGGGGAGATGCATACCTCCCCAAAAAATAAGAAAGGGTGATAAACTTGATAAAAAAGAAATTTGATACTTTAAGTGTTTATCGCAAATTGCAATAGCAAGTTGCGATCTGAAAAAATTGTACTTACCATTCATTTAGCTGGAAAGTTGCAGAAGATTTTCTATGTTCAAGAACATTTTCTGGCACTAAAAAAAGTTATCTTGCTGATAGATAGTGATGTTAGTGAATAATAATAGCATGTGGATTCACTATTAAAACTCGATTAACGGCATATCCTGTAAGTTTATCGGCAACAGCTGTTATGATTGCAATTGCGTTGTTCTGCTACCATCCGATAAAAAGATTTATAGAAAAGTAAAACAAAACCGATGTGACTTCTTAATGAAAATCACATCGGTTTATTTTATTTATTGAGCATAGGGTAGGGGATAATGTCGTTCGGCTTATCCTTATGATTTGCGATGCATTTTTCCATCCAAATCATATCGTACCACTTGTCAAATTTGTACGCACATTTATGGAAAATGCCGACAGTTTTATAGCCGAGCTTTTTGTGAAAATGAATGCTGTCATTATGCAGATGTTCATCCTCGTGTTCAGTATAAGCAATGCAAGCATTGACATTTGTAATACCTTGCATTTTGAGGATTTCTTCAAGCTTTTCGTAGAGAAGTCTGCCAATGCAGTTTCCGTGATTAATAAGCTCTACATAAATACTCGTTTCAACTGACCAATCATATGCTTTTCTGCCTTTAAAAATTCCGGCATAGGCATAGCCGACAATCTTGCCGTCAAGTTCTGCCACAATATAAGGGTATTTTTCAAGCGTAGTTTTTATGCGATTTGCAAATTCATCAACGCTCGGAATATCGTATTCAAATGTAATTGCCGTGTTTTCAATATATGGTTTGTATATAGCGAGCAACGCCTCAGCATCGCTTGTTTTTGCCGCTCTGATATGTAAATTATCGTTCATAATTATTGCCTCTTTACTGTATTATCATAACTAAATAATACATCAAAACTCAGTGACAATCAAGGCTTTAAACCTTTTAAGCGTTATAACAAAGAAAACAGTCGGTACTCTAAAAAGCTACCGACTGATAAACACCCCAACATTTTTATTATAACATAACACAGATATTACTTCAATAGATTTTTTAAAAATAAAATTATAAATATTTTTAATAAAAGTGTTGACAATGTTGAAAACTAACTGTATAATATAGACAAAGAAAAGAACTTAAGGAGGTTTTAAAAATGAAAGCAAGAAAACCTTACTTCAAACAAATCAGAGATTATATGCGGAGCTTACCACCTAACTCTACAGCCCGTGTATTCTAAGAGATGATCTTCTAATTCTTACTTGTTTTGTCGGAACAGCTGATTATTTTGATGTTATAAAAACATATTTATTAATTTTTAATCGCAAGAGCATTCCGAATTCGTCTTTAACAATCTACATCTTATGATTGAAATTCGTCCAATTAAGCATTAAAGGTTATCGAATTTAATACTCGGGAGAACGGAATTTTAATTATAACTTAATATATATTGAAATCTAAAAATTGGTGGTTAGTCCAATGGAAGCTTAATCATAATTTAGGTTAAGCAAAAATAATCCGAAACGGAGATAAGTCCAATGGAAGTAAAAACTAAAACCGATGGATGAACAGCTTATACAACAGCACACAGAGTAGTCTGAATTTAAAGAATGTAAGAGGCTGAATTTAATAAGCAGTTCAAACGGAACATAAATTTGGAAACTTATAATACAGAGTGAAACCGTAAATTTCAATCTGATTTCTAAAATTCAAGGTAAACTAAACTGTCAGGAGATAATTCCGATGAGATAAGAACTTAAAATAAATCTCACTTATGTGATTAGATTGGAGATATTCCGATGTATGCTTGAGATTTAAGCCGGTACAAAGTCAAAAATAAAATCCATTAACGGGAATTGACAGTATTCGGTTACTGGTATTGATTTGGCGAAAAGTTAATATAAGTCGTAAATAAAGCATTGATTGGCAGTAAAGAAAATGTCGGGATGACATAGTAAATCTGCAACAACAGGAGATTATTCCAATGAGAATTTAAGTCTTATAGTTTGATTGTAATATACATACTCAGATGTATAAACGCAATTAGTCGAAATTAAAGTTAAAGGAGTTAATTCCAATGACTGTATAGGCTAACAGTCCAAAGTTCCAATGACTTAGTTTGAGGACAGGTACAATTTATTCGACAGGGAAAGTTGATAAGCTTTTCAGATAATGATTGTGCTGATTGATATTATGAATTTTAACGGTCAAAAGACTTTTATATTCAAATCTAAGAACGGAGATAAGTCCAATGTAATACGAAGCTATTATTCAAAAGGACAAAATATCCGAAAATGGAGATGAGTCCAAAGGGCATATTATTTAATTAAAATAACAACATACCCCTTAAAAAATTGCTATTTATAAATCAACCAATTACAAAGGTGACTGCAACAGTGGTCACCTTTGTTTTGCGTTTAGGTTTATTATGATTGGGAAGAAGATGGGGGAGTATTTTGAATACGATAAAAGGTAATACGAAAAATAGGGGACAGCTTTTGCTGTCCCCATAATTGTTTGTCGAAAATTTAGAAAATTGTTTAACTGTCAATTACTCAACACCGAGAATTTCTTTGCTTGCTGCAACGAGTTTCTCGCAGATTTCTGTTGCATTTGCTTTGTCCTTGCCAACAGAAGTGATATAGAGCTTGATCTTTGGTTCTGTACCGCTTGGACGAATGATAACAGCGTTGTCATCAGAAAGGTGAAGAGCAATAACATTTGACTTTGGAAGATCAATATCTGTAGTGTTGCCTGTTGCAATTTCAGTTTCTTTCTTGAGAAGATAGTCAGAAACCTTAACAACATCATAGCCTGCAACACTCTTTGGAGTGTTATCTCTGACAGCAGTCATAATATCAGCCATCTTCTGCATACCTGCTGCACCGCCAAACTCGAATGAGTATGTCTGGTTGAGGTAGTATCCGAATTCTTCATAAAGACCGTCAATAACTTCCGCAAGTGACTTGCCCTGCTTTTTGTAGTAAGCAGCCATTTCACAAACGAGCATTGAAGCAACAACAGCGTCCTTATCTCGTACATATGTGCCTGAAAGGTAGCCGTAGCTCTCTTCAAAACCAAAGAGGTATCTGTTTTCTTCATGCTTTTTCTCAAGATTAAGAATAACCTCGCCAATGTACTTAAAGCCTGTAAGAACATTCTTGAGTTCGCAACCGTACTTTTCGCAAAGTTTGTTGATAAGCTTTGTAGTAACGATAGTTTTAACAACAACAGGCTTTTCAGGAAGTTTGCCGCTTGCTTTTTTGCAAGAGAGAATGTAGTTTGTGAGCATTACGCCGTCTTCGTTACCTGAAATGAGTCTGTAACTACCGTCATAATCCTTAACTGCGATACCAACACGGTCAGCGTCAGGGTCAGTTGCAAGGAGGAGGTCAGGCTGTTCTTTTTCGCAGAGTTCAAGACCCTTTGCAAGAGCTTCTTTGATTTCAGGGTTCGGATAGGGGCAAGTTGTAAAGTTGCCGTCAGGAAGTTCCTGCTCGGGAACAACAACAACATCTTTAACACCGATTTTGCCAAGAACCTTTCTTACAAGTTTGTTGCCTGTACCGTTAAGAGGAGTGTAGACAACCTTGAGATCAGCACCGTCACAAATGCCGGGGTTAACCTGCTGTTCCATAACTTTTTCAAGATATGTGTCATAAACGCTCTCGTCAACATATTCAATCATACCGTTCTTAACTGCTTCGTCAAAATCAGCAATCTTAACATCCTTGAACATATCAAGCTTTGAAATTTCATCATAAACTGTGTTAGCGGCAACATCAGTCATCTGACAACCATCTTCGCCGTATGCCTTGTAGCCGTTGTAAGCAGCAGGGTTGTGGCTTGCTGTAACCATAATACCTGCCTGACATTTAAAATAACGAACGAGGTAGGAAAGAACAGGAGTAGGCTGAAGTTCAGATGTGATATAAACCTTAATGCCATTAGCCGCAAGAACTCTTGCTGCCTCATTCATAAATAAATCTGCTTTAATTCTGCTGTCGTGAGAAATAGCAACAGAACCCTTGCCGTACTTTTTGAGAACATAATTAGCAAGTCCCTGTGTTGCCTGACGAACAACATAAATATTCATTCTGTTAGTACCTGCACCGATAATGCCTCTAAGACCTGCAGTACCGAATTTTAAAGCTGTGTAGAAACGATCATAAATTTCATCTTCGTTGTTTTTTATACTTTCAAGCT
>CAJMRT010000019.1 GCA_905215855.1 uncultured bacterium | reverse complement strand
AAAGTGCGAACATAAAAATAATTTCATCAATATTCTCCTTTATAAATTTCGATTTTCTTAATTCTACAAACTTTAATTTTACTTAGTAACTATGACTTTTCCTTCAGAATCCAGAAGAGGTGTAATACCAGCCCCGTATCCAGATTTCCAACAAAGATAATTAACTCCAGTCTCCTTATCTACAAGAATTTGTCAAATCCCTTCATCTTTAAGCGAACTTCCATCTCTAAATATAACTTCAAATCTTTCCTCTTTCTTCGCCATGTTTATTCCTCCTCGTTAAGCATTAAATACCGATTTGTATTTCTGTTTATTTTAAAAATGGGCAATCCCGATTGGAATTGCCCACTCATTGCACCAATTATGCGATTTTTTCTTGCTTGCACCGATTTCTGCATCAATCTATTTTGTAAACGGTACATTTTTACATCATCTTAATAGAGCTTTGCACCTGCGGGGATATGGTTATCAACCATGAGGAGGTGGAGCTTTTCTTCGCCTTCTTCTTCGTGAACTGCGCTGAGGAGCATACCGCAGGAGTCAATACCCATCATTGCTCTCGGCGGAAGATTTGTGATAGCGATAAGAGTCTTTCCAACCAGTTCTTCAGGCTCATAATAAGCGTGAATACCGCTTAAAATGGTGCGGTCTGTGCCTGTGCCGTCATCAAGAGTGAACTGTAAAAGCTTCTTCGACTTCTTAACAGCCTCGCAAGCCTTAACCTTTACTGCACGGAAATCTGACTTTGAGAATGTTTCAAAATCGACATATTCTTCAAACAAAGGCTCAACCTTCACCTTTGAAAAATCAATCTTTTCTTCAACAACAGCGTCCTTGGTTTTCGGAATACCCGACGGCTTCTTGTCGGAATCAAGGCTCTTCATAGTCGGGAAGAGGAGAACATCACGGATTGCGGCTGAATCTGTGAGGAGCATACACATTCTGTCGATACCAAAGCCGATACCGCCTGTCGGAGGCATACCGATTTCAAGTGCGTTGAGGAAATCCTCATCGGTTGTGTTAGCCTCATCATCGCCCTGTGCGAGAAGTGCCTCCTGAGCCTTAAAACGCTCTCTCTGGTCAATCGGATCGTTAAGCTCTGAATATGCATTAGCCATTTCCCAGCCGTTCATAAAGAACTCGAATCTCTCAACATAATCGGGATTTTCGGGTTTCTTCTTTGTAAGCGGAGAAATTTCAATCGGATGATCCATAACGAAAGTAGGCTGAATCATATGCTCTTCTGCAAATTCTTCAAAGAAAAGGTTGAGGATGTCGCCCTTCTTGTGGCGTTCTTCAAACTCAACACCCTTTTCCTTAGCAATTGCCTTAGCCTCTTCGTCAGAATGAATTTCATTGAAATCAACGCCTGAATACTTTTTAACAGCGTCAAGCATTGTAATTCTTTCAAACGGCTTGCCAAGATCCATTTCAATGCCGTTGTATGTGATTGTTGTTGTGCCGAGAACCTCCTGTGCAACATGGCGATAGAGGTTTTCGGTAAGATCCATCATACCGTTGTAGTCGGTATATGCCTGATAAAGCTCCATAAGAGTAAACTCAGGGTTATGACGGGTGTCAACACCCTCGTTACGGAATACTCTGCCAATTTCGTAAACCTTTTCAAGTCCGCCTACAATAAGTCTTTTGAGGTAAAGTTCAAGAGAAATTCTGAGCTTTAAATCCTCGTCAAGAGCGTTGAAGTGAGTAAGGAACGGACGAGCCGACGCACCGCCGGCATTTGCAACGAGCATAGGAGTTTCAACCTCCATAAAGCCCTGATTGTCAAGGTAACGGCGGATACTGCCGATAATTTTTGAACGCTTTACAAAGGTATCCTTTACCTCGGGATTCATAATAAGGTCAACATAACGCTGACGGTAACGAAGGTCTGTATTTGTAAGACCGTGATACTTTTCGGGGAGGGGTTTGAGTGATTTGGAAAGGAGCTTAACCTCTTTTGCATGAACAGAAATTTCGCCCATTTGCGTTTTGAAAACAAAGCCCTTTACTTCAACGATATCGCCGATATCCCACTTTTTAAGGAAACCGTATTCTTCTTCACCGAGATCGTCAAATTTTGCAAAAATCTGGATTTTGCCCGAACGATCCCAAAGGTCCATAAACGAAACCTTGCCCTTGCCTCTTTTTGAAAGCAAACGGCCTGCAACGCATACATCTTTGTCTTCGTACTCTTCAAAATTGTTTTTAATTGTTTCCGTGAGAACATCACGGGCACTTGTTGTAATTACAAACGGATCTCTGCCTGCTTCTTTGAGGGCGTCAAGCTTTTCGTATCTGACCTTGATAACATCGCTTGTGCCGGTCTGCTGTGGCTTCTGACTCATTTCCAATCATTCCTCTCTTTTCAACATCAATAAATCTGACGGATTGCAAAAGCAGAATCCGTCAGCAAAAATTCAATAGATAAACAAATTACTTTGAGATTTCAAGAATCTTAAATGCCTTTACGCCGCCGGGAGTTTCAACCTCAACAACATCACCGACACATCTGTCCATGAGAGCCTTGCCGACAGGTGATTCGTCTGAAATTTTGCCCTGTGCGGGATTTGTTTCGTTAGAACCCGAACCAACGATTTTGTATGTCATCTGTCTGTCTGTGCCAACCATTTCGATTGTAACAACAGAAGTGAGGTGTACCTTATCGTTAGATGTTTCAGACTCATCAATAATCTGAGCAGTTTTGAGGATAGACTCGATAGTAGCGATTCTTGCCTCCATAATAGCCTGCTCGTTCTTTGCGTCATCATATTCACTGTTCTCGGACAAGTCGCCGTAGGAACGGGCTACCTTGATTTTCTCTGCAATTTCTTTACGCTTGACATTTTGTAATTCTGCAAGCTCCTCTTCAAGATTTTTAAGACCTTCCGCAGTAAGCATTGTTGGTTTAGCTGCCATTTTATATCGTTCCTTTCAGTTAATACCGCACACACACGGCTTGCGTATGCGGCATAAAATTCTTTACATAGCAAAAAACTGCATATAGGTTTATTATAGGTTTTTTCACTCTGATTGTCAAGCAAAACGGGCAAGATACCTGCAAAGAGATTTCACTGTCTGCGCCTCATTGTCGTTACGGCACAAATCGGGAACAATTGAGCCGAGTTCGTACTGTGAACCGAGTGTGTAGAGTGCTGAGCAGAAGTATTCCTCCGACAATCCCTCAGGCCGCAAAAGTGCGAATCCGTTCGGCATTTTAAAGCAATAGCGAAAATACACAAAGCCCTTTATATTTTTCTTAGGTCTGCCGTTTGTGAGGATGACCGCGTCATTTCTTACAGGCAGATTTTCTTCAATTTCAAACGGTGCAATGACAAGGTCACAATTTGAAAGCTGTTCACGGTGGTGAGTAACAACGGCACACGCACCCGTTTCTTCGGCAATGGTATTCAGCTCATCATAGAACACATCTTCGTTGTCTGTGATAATGCAGACATTGCCCGTATATTTCAACACAAATGAAACAAGGTCGGTGCATTGTGCGTCGGGGTCATAAATTCCGACCGTCAGCCTTTCGGGAGTATCAAATTTTCCGAGGGCATAAAGTGCCATATTAGTACAAAGTCTTGCCGAAAAAAGCGGCGAATAAAATCGCTTGTAACCGCTGTCGTTCGGAAAAGTCATTTCTTCGCAACACAAAAGTCTTGTACGCTGACTGCCGATTGCCCTGTCAATTTTATTGAGATTAACCTTTTGCCTGCGGCAGATGTATGTAAGCTGTTTTACGCTTACGCCCCTTGCTCTCTTGATTTCAACGCACACCTTGTCCCCTCTCAGCCTGTTAAAAAATCCCCTTATTTTCCCGCATTTTTCGGGAAACACAACATTCAATGAAGTAATCAAAACAAAAACCTCCGCATATTTACTTATTTAAGTATATGCGAAGGCTTTTAAATTAATTATCAAATTGTGTATGTACAGATTAATATTCTGACATCGGGTTGTATCTTACACCGTTAAGACGGCATTCGTAATGAAGGTGAGGTCCTGTTGAGTTACCTGTTGAACCGACATAGCCGATAACCTGTCCTCTTGAAACGGTCTGACCTGAACTTACTGTAAGACTTGTAAGGTGACCGTAAACTGTCAACTTACCGCCTGCGTGGCTAATCATTACATAGTTACCGTAACCGCCGCCGCAGCCGCAGCTGTAGCTCTTGCCCCAGTTGTGTGTACAACTACTGTTGCTTGCAATAACCGTACCGTCGGCAGCTGCAACAACAGGAGTTCCCATAATACCTGCACCTGCAATATCAATTCCGCCGTGATTATAAGTTTCTCTGTCTTCTCGCCACGGTGATGAAAGATATGTAAATCCCGGTGTTGGCCATGCAAATCCTGAACCTGACGGAACAATTACAGATGATGAACCTGAGCTTGAAGAACCGGAACTTGATGAACCCGAACTGCTTGAGCCGCTTGATGAATTACTTGAAGAGCTGCTTGAGCTTGAACTCTGGGCAGCCTGAGCAGCCTGTTCTGCAGCAGCTTTCTGTGCAGCATAGTACTCGCTGATTTTAGCTTCAATCTCATCACTCTGCAAAGCCGCACTTTCAAGAGAACTCTGTGCTTCGGAATTTGATGCGTAAAGGTTTTTAAGAATCTCGTCATTATCGGAAATGAGTTTATTAAACTCGTCCTGATCAGACTTGAGAGATGCCTGCTGAGTTTCAAGGTCTTTCTTGTCAGCCTCAAGAGATTCCTTCTGGGTGCTGAGCTCGTCAAGCTTTGTCTGAATTTTGCTGATGAGTTCCTTGTCGCTGTTTGCAAGGCTCTTTACAAGTTCTACCTTATCAACAAGGTCAGAGAAATCTTTTGCACCAAAAATGATTTCAAGGTCGGTTGCGTTGCCTGACATATAGAGAATTCTCAGTCTGTTTGCGAGAGCATCGAACTGATCTTCAACCTCGGAAAGTCCCTTGTCATAAGCATCCTGCTTTTTCTTGATGTCATTGTTAAGGCTTGTGATTTTTTCACGGGTTACTGCGATTTTTTCGTCAAGAACCTGAACCTTGCTTACAAGAGCGTTCTTGTACTCTTCCTTTTCTGCAATGTCCGACTTTGTATCATCAAGAATTTTCTGATACTTCTCGTTTTCCTGTTCAAGCTGCTGAAGCTGCTGTTCAAGGTCTGAAATGCTGTCCTCAGCAGAAACAGTAGTCGGTATTGCCATTGGAATTGAAATCATGCATACGCAGAGCATTGCACATAAAATTCTTTTTAATTTGTTCATTGTAATCTCCTCCTTTAAGATTTCTGTCGGGATTACCAACCGAGTATTTCGTTACCTTCCATTTTAAGGTATTTTCTGATTGAAATAAAGCTGCCGAAGAAGCCTATAATGATACCTGCAACTGCAAACAAGCCTCCTGTAATCCAGATGACATTGTTAATCGGAATGAAATCAATCGGAACAATCTGATAAACAAGAGCCTGTGCAGTCTCATAGAGGATTGCAATCGCACCTGTTGAAAGAATTGCGGAAATAAGTCCGATTATCATACCCTCAATAAGGAACGGCCAGCGGACAAACGAGTTCGTTGCACCAACCGATTTCATAATGCTGATTTCAAATCTTCGTGAATACATTGTTGCACGAATTGTGTTGGCAATGATGAAGATTGAAATGACTGTCAAAGCGCACACAACAGCAACGCAAATCATATTGACAAGATTGCTGATGTCCGTAAGCTTTTTGGCAAGTTCGCGGTGACTGCTGAAACTGTCAACACCGTCAATTTTCTTGATTTGTGCAATAGTTTCATCGTACTTTGACAAATCCTTCATTACAACAATAAATGAATCAGGAAGTTTGTTTCTGCCCTTCATCTCGGCAAAAAGGTCATCACCGAGAGTTGATTTATACTGCTTTATCGCATCTTCCTTTGAATAGAAAGTTGCAGACTCAACATTGTCAAGCTTTTCAATTTCTTTTCCGACATAAACAGCCTCAAGCTGTGAATAGCCGTCTTTAATGTATACAGAGGTTTCATTTGACTTGCCGACAGATTCAACAACCTTGTCAACATTCAACGAGAAAAGTGCCGCCGCACCTGTGAGAACAAGACAGCTTATGAGAACGCAGACAGAGGCGATACTCATAATACGGTTGTTCCACACATTTTTGAAACCCTCTTTTGTCAAATAACCAAATCCGGTCATATCAAAAATCCTTTCAAAATCCTATTTGCGTCAACGCATTATTCCGGAACAACCACTGCATTATCGGGATAATCCGGTGTATTTTCTTCTTCACCGCTGTCATCACCGTAATCGTCAGCATAGTCATCTTTAACAAACAAATCCTTGGTGTCGCTCTTAATTTTTCCGTGGTCAAGAACAACAACTCGTCTGTCAAACTCACGAACAAGGTCATGTTCATGCGTTACAACAATAACGGTTGTGCCTGTTGCGTTAATTTCATTGAGAAGCTCAATGATTTCGTGTGACATCTCGGGGTCAACATTACCTGTCGGCTCATCGGCAATAATAATTTCGGGGTTATTCACAAGGGCTCTTGCAAGGCTTACACGCTGTTGCTCACCGCCCGAGAGTTCACTCGGTCTGTTTTTCATCTTATCTTTAAGACCGACAAGCTCAAGCACATACGGAACACGCTTTTTGATTACTGCCGAAGGTTTTCCGACGGCACGCATCGCAAACGCAACATTGTCGAAAACATTCATCTTGTCAATAAGTCTGAAATCCTGAAAAACAATGCCCATATGACGGCGCAGATAAGGAACCTTGCCTCTTCTGAGCTTTGTAACATCGGTACCGTTAATAACAATTTTGCCCGATGTCGGAACTTCTTCATGCATAATAAGTTTGAGGAATGTACTCTTGCCCGCACCGGATGCGCCGACAATAAATACAAACTCGCCCTTATCAATACTCAGCGTAATACCGTGGAGAGCATGAGTGCCGTTAGGGTATGTTTTAGACACATTTATAAAATCAATCATAAAGTCACCTTTGTTTTGTAGTTATTATACAAATACTCACAAAAAGTCAAAACGCCCAGAGCACAGCAACTGCGCTATGCTCGGGCACACTTTAACTAAATCAGTATTTTGTAGGACTTGCGTTGAGGTACTTCTTAACCATAAGAGCTACCTTAAACACGATTGCGTCCTCAAACTCACGGAGGTCAAGACCTGTGAGCTTTTTAATTTTTTCAAGTCTGTACACAAGAGTATTTCTGTGTACGAAGAGCTTTCTTGATGTTTCGGAAACATTGAGGTTATTCTCAAAGAATCTCTGAATTGTGAAGAGAGTTTCCTGATCAAGGCTTTCAATTGAACCTCTCTTGAAAACTTCCTTAAGGAACATTTCGCACAAAGTTGTAGGAAGCTGATAGATAAGACGGGCAATACCGAGGTTATCGTAGCTTACGATTGTACGGTCTGTGTCAAATACCTTTGCAACCTCAAGAGCTGACTGAGCCTCTTTAAAGCTTCTTGCAAGGTCCTTGATACCTGTAACTGTTGTGCCGATACCGACAACGCAGTGTGTGTAGAACTCGCTTGAAAGTGTGTCTGAAATCGAGCTTGCAAGCTTTTCAAGGTCACGGCTCTCTGTGTCAGGCTTAATTTCCTTAACAAGTGCAATTTCAACCTCGTTAATGTTGATAACAAAGTCCTTTGACTTGTCGGGGAAAAGATTCTGAATTATATCATAAGCGGAAACATCTGTTTTTGAAACAATTTTGATAAGCAGGCAAACACGGGAAACCTCGCTGTTAAAGTGAAGTTCTCTTGCCTTAAGGTAAATATCACCCGGAAGAATGTTGTCAAGAATAACATTCTTAATGAAGTTTGAACGGTCGTACTTTTCGTCATAGTACTGCTTAATGCTTGCAAAGGAAACTGACAAAAGCTGAGCATACTTCTGAGCATACTCATCGGTACCCTGAACAAATACTGCATAATCATACTTTGCATTGCTGCCGAATGATCTGTATGTATAGCCGTTTACAACAAACGGTGCTGTTGAGCTGAGTGTTTCGGAATTAACGCTCTCGTTAACCTCGCCGATTTTTCCAAGCTCGGAGCAGGCAATGACAACCGAAGTCTCGTCAATTACGCCAATCGTTCTGTCGATTGCATCTTTCATCTGGTGAACAATACCTTGAAATAATCTGTTTGACATGAATTTTTACCTCGTTTTCTCCGCAGTTTATATATTGTGATTGTAAAGAGTTCAATAAAATACAATCTGTCTCATATACATATTACACAAAAACGAGAAAAAAATCAACCTCTATTTACAATTTTTCTTGAATTTTTTTAGAGAATTTGCATAATCAGCAAAAAGTTACAGTTTTGAAAGCAAAATTAAACAACTGTTACATGAACTTATCACTTTTTTAATATATCACAACATTGTGTTGGTTTTGTGACAAAATACGAAAAATATCTATTCATCACGGTTAATCAATTATAAAATTTAAATGCAAATGGTTTTTGAAAGTTATTGTGCTTACGACAACGATCGTTTCCTTCCGACAAACGCAAAAACGGCGGAGCATATGCTCCGCCGTAAAAGACCTAATTAAGTTATAATCAGTTTGTGATTGTCTTCTCAGTGTCCTTATCAAAGATGTGGAGTTTGCTGAGGTCGAATGCAATCTGAATTTCGTCACCGGGCTTAGCTGTTGAAGTTGGTTCAACACGAGCTGTGATAGGTGTGCCGTTGATATTTACATAGAGGTAAATTTCAGCACCCATAAGCTCAGTAACATCAACATTAGCTGTGAGGAGACACTCTGCCTTAGCGAGTTCTTCAGGCTCATCGTGAACATGCTCAGGACGGATACCGAATACAACTTCCTTGCCAACATAGTTGTCGAGGTCAGCGTTAACCTTTGACTCAGGAACAGGAATGTGATACTTGTCAAAGTCAAGAGTATACTTGCCGCCGTTCTTAGAAAGAGTAGCGTTGATGAAGTTCATCTGAGGTGAACCGATAAATCCTGCAACGAACATATTGCAAGGTAAGTCATAGAGGTGCTGAGGAGTATCAACCTGCTGAATGAAGCCGTCCTTCATAACAACAATTCTTGTACCCATTGTCATAGCCTCTGTCTGGTCATGAGTTACATAAATAAATGTTGTGCCAAGACGCTGATAGAGCTTTGAAATCTCTGTTCTCATCTGAGCACGGAGCTTTGCATCAAGGTTTGAAAGCGGTTCGTCAAGAAGGAATACCTTCGGGTTACGAACGATAGCACGACCGAGAGCAACACGCTGTCTCTGACCACCTGAAAGAGCCTTTGGCTTTCTGTCAAGATACTGCTCGATACCAAGAATTCTTGCAGCCTCTTCAACTCTTCTCTTAATCTCATCTTTTGAGAACTTACGGAGCTTAAGACCGAATGCCATGTTATCATATACTGTCATATGAGGATAAAGAGCATAGTTCTGGAATACCATTGCAATATCTCTGTCCTTAGGTGCAACATCGTTTGCGAGTGTGTCGCCGATGTAAAGCTCACCCTTTGAAATATCCTCAAGTCCTGCAATCATTCTGAGGGTTGTTGATTTACCGCAACCTGAAGGACCAACGAGAATGATAAATTCTTTGTCGGCAATCTCAAGGTTGAAGTCTGTAACAGCAGTTACACCGCCGTCATAGATCTTGTAAACATGTCTTAATGATACATTTGCCATTGTGTATAAACCTCCAATTAGTCGATAACTATAAAGTTCTTAGCTTTATTACATACAATAATATACCACTTTTCGCACAATTTGACCATACCGAAATTGACCAAAGATATATGCATTATTTTATTTAAAACCGATACAAGATAAAATTTGAGTACATTTTTTAGTGTATATTGCCGATAAAAACCAACTTTTTATCCAAATCTGTCAACAATTTGCACTCACCTATGTGCAATTTGCTATCAAGATACAAACCGCCTATCGAAATTCGTTGAAGATGCACAACTTTTAATCCACAACACAAAAACATTTTTTTAACCTGATGATATTTGCCCTCACAAATTGTGACAATTCCTGTTTTTTTATCATTTTCATCACATTCAAGAATTGCACTTCGGCATTTTGTTCCGTCTGAAAACACAATTCCATCAGAAAAAGCCTTGATAGTATCATCTGTAATTTCACCGTCAAGTTTTGCAATGTACTTTTTGTCCACATGCTTTTTCGGTGAAGTTATACTGTGTGCAAAGTCACCGTCATCGGTAATCAGAAGCAATCCCTCTGTGTCACGGTCAAGTCTGCCCACGGGAAAAAGTCCTTTTCTTTTCATTTCTTCGGGAATAATATCAATAACCGTCTTGAACTGCCTGTCCTCGGTTGCCGAAACAACTCCCGCAGGTTTGTTCATCATTATATATATGTATTTGCTGTAATTCAAAGCCTGTCCGTCCACAACAATTTCATCCTTGTCGGGGTCAACCTTTGTATCAGGCTTTTTGCAGATTTTTCCGTTCACAAGAACCGCACCGCTTTTAATCAGCTTTTGAACCTCTTTTCTGCCGTCGGCTCTTTGTGACGAAATAAGTTTATCGAGTCTTTCCATTTTATTCAACAAGCGGCAGATTTTCACTGCCGTATTCTCCGTTTGTAATGTGTCCGCCGATTACTCTGTTCTTGTAAACCAGCAAAACGGCATTGTTATCTTTCGGTTTTTCAAGAGGAACAGTAATCTCCGTAACCTCTTTACCCTTAAATTTTCCGAGGTCAAGTCCGATTTTCTTTTGAAGTTCGTTGTATTCCTCGTAATATTTATTGAAATCCGACGGAATTACAACCGAGCGTTTCTCAGGCTTTGCATCGGCGGTTTCAATTCCGAACTGTTCAAGGAATTTTTTCTCCTCACCGTCATTAAGCACAAGGGAGTACTCCCCTGTTTTATCACTCACGGCTGTATCGGGCAACCGTGAATTTATTGCAACCGTGACGGCTGTACATATTATTGCCGCTGTTACGGACAGCACCGCCGCCAAAATTACTGTTTTTTTAGCCTTGATTTTAAAATTGAAAACGAACATTATAAATCCTCCGCACATTTTATTCTCTGATAAAATGTATGCGAAAAATCTTCGGATAATTCCGTTTGTCCGATTTCAAATTATTTACTTTGTAAGAACATCCAAGAGTTCTGCCGTAGTTTTCACAAACACCCTGCCGCCCTCTTTTTTCATGCTTTCAAGGTCGCCGTAGCCGTATTCAACACCGACAAAATCAACACCGCAAAGTCTTGCACCCTTTGTGTCAAACCAAGTGTCGCCAATCATAACGGTATCTTTTCTGTCATTTTCAAGACTGCCGCCCAATCTTTCAACAGCATACGGAATGAGGTCTTTTTTATCTTTTCTGCTGCCGTCAAGTGTTGAACCGCAGATTGCGTCAAACATATCATGCACACCGAGAAGTTCTGTAATTTCTTCGGCAAACTTTTCATACTTTGACGAACACACGGCAAGCTTTGCACCGCTGTTTTTAAGCTCTGCAAGAACCCTGTCAATGCCGTCATAAAGCTTGTTCACAAGCTTGCCCTTGGTGTTGTAGTATTCACGATAAATCTCAACGCCCCTTGCCGATTCTTCCTCATTGAAACGGCAGATATTGCGGAATGTATCGAGCAGCGGCGGTCCGATATATAATGTATAATCGTCAAGATTCGGCAACGGCTTGCCCATACTTTTAATTGCGTTTTCAAGTGACTCTCTTATGCCCAATGCGCTCTCGCTGATTGTGCCGTCAAGGTCAAACAGATAATATTTGTACTTATTCATCAAACTTGCTGTCCGCCTTCATCTGAAATTTTTCTGATTTTACGCTTACTCTTGTGTGAGTGCCTCTTGCAATTTCACCCTTTTTATCTTCGGCAAAAACTTCAAAATTAAACATTCTGCCGTCAACGCTTTTGAGAACGGCTGTTGCCGTAACCTCAGCACCGAGAGGAGTAGGGCTTGTGTGTTCAATTGAAATCATTGTACCTACTGTTGTAAGCTCTTCGTTGTCAAGAACCTTGTCTGCAAGAGCTGCGGCGGCATTTTCCATAAGAGCCACAACACACGGAGTTGCAAGCACGCAAAGACTGCCGCTGCCCATTGAAACGGCAAGATTTTCTTCTTCCACCTTAATTGTTACAGAATATGTATTTATTTCGCTCATAAAAATTTCCTTTCTTATTGTTTAAAGCAATTTTATGTGATATACTTAACAGAGTGTGCATTACTCGTCTATGAATTGACAGAGTAAGTATCCATACGATATAATAATACAATATTCAGTGAAAATAGGCAAGCATTGCCCGAATATTATTTGAGGTGAAAATAAATGAAACTCGGAATCGTCGGACTTCCAAATGTCGGCAAAAGTACTCTTTTTAACGCAATTACAGATGCAGGTGCTCAGAGTGCAAACTATCCTTTCTGCACAATTGAGCCGAATATCGGTGTTGTTGCAGTTCCGGACAAAAGACTTGATAAACTTGCGGAAATGTATGATCCTGAAAAATATACTCCTGCATCAATTGAATTTGTAGATATTGCAGGTCTTGTAAAGGGTGCATCAAAGGGCGAGGGACTCGGCAACAAGTTCCTTTCAAACATCCGTGAATGTGACGCTATCGTTCATGTTGTCCGTTGCTTTGAAAACGATGACATTATCCATGTTGAGGGCAACATCAATCCTGCCCGTGACATTGAAACAATTAATCTTGAGCTTATTCTCTCCGATGTTGAAATGCTTGAACGCAGGATTGACAAGACAAAGAAAATGCTCAAGGGCGATAAAAAGTATCAGAAAGACATCGACCTTTTTGAAAGAGTTCTTGACGCACTCAACGAGGGCAAACCCGCAAGAAGTGTTGAATGTGATGATGACGAAAAGGCTATTCTTTCAGAAGTTGCACTTCTAACAAACAAGCCTGTTATCTATGCCGCAAACATGAGTGACGAGGATTTCTCAAACGGCATCGACTCGAACGAGGGCTACAAGGCTGTTCAGAAGATTGCCGCCGAGGAGCACGCCGGCGTTCTTCCCATCTGCGCTCAGATTGAAGAAGAAATCGTTGAGATGGACAAGGAAGAAAAGGAAATGTTCCTTGCCGATATGGGACTTGAGGAAAGCGGTCTTGACAGACTTATCAAGGAATGTTACGCACTTCTCGGACTTATCTCCTACCTTACAGCCGGCAAACAGGAGGTTCGTGCATGGACAATCAAAAAAGGAACAAAAGCACCTCAGGCAGCAGGCAAAATTCACTCGGATTTTGAGCGTGGATTTATCAGAGCCGAGGTTATCGCATATGACGACCTTATCGCCTGCGGAAGTATGACAGCCGCAAAAGAAAAAGGTCTTGTCCGCAGTGAAGGCAAGGACTATGTTATGAAGGACGGCGATGTCGTTCTTTTCAGGTTCAATGTTTAATTAAATCATTAACAATTGATGACGGTTACGAGTATTTTCGCAACCGTCATTTTTTTGATGTCACACATTTCTCCTTTCACAATAATATGTAGTGTAAACGAAAGGAGGTAAGCGTATGTGTAACTTTGGTAACGGCAACGGCTGCTGCTCATGGATTATTCTTCTTATCATCGTTCTCTGCTGCTGCGGCGGAAATAACGGCGGCTGTGGTTGTGACAACAACAGCTGTGGCTGCGGCTGCTGATAAAGCACGCTGACTAAAGCCCCATTCGGCTTATTGCTGAGGATGTTTTAATATATAACAGGGTGGATACCGTTATTTTACGATATCCACCCTTTGATTTTATTCAATTGAATGTTACATACAAAACGGTCGGCTTGAACAAACCGACCGTTAATATTTTGCAATTATTAAATTAATTCAGAAATTATTTGTCCTCTTTAACAACATCTCTGACAACCTTTGCAATGTGAGGCTGTGTAAGACCAAACTTGTCAAGAAGTTCAAGAGCAGGACCGCTGTAACCGAAACGATCGTTTACACCAATCTTTGTAACCTTAACAGGACACTCCGCACTTACAACATCACAAACAGCGTCGCCAAGACCGCCGATAACATTGTGTTCTTCAATTGTGATGATTCTGCCTGTTTCCTTTGCAGCCTTTGTGATGATTTCTCTGTCGATAGGCTTGATTGTGTGGATGTTGATAAGACGAGCGTTGATGCCCTCTGCTTCAAGTTCCTTAACAGCCTTCAAAGCCTCGTTTACAACAAGACCTGTTGCGACAACAGCCACATCGTTGCCCTCGTGAAGAGTAATACCCTTGCCGAGTTCAAATGTGTAAGTATCGGGATCGTTAAAGCTGTCGATAGCAAGTCTGCCAAGACGGATATAAACAGGGCCGTTGTACTCGATTGCAGCCTTTGTAGCAGCCATCATCTCGTAGTGGTCGGCTGGGTTAAGGATAACCATACCGGGAATTGTACGCATAATGCCAATATCTTCGAGGCACTGATGAGTAGCACCGTCTTCACCTGTTGAAATACCTGCGTGACTGCCGGCAATCTTAACATTGAGGTGAGGATAAGCAACAGAGTTACGAATCTGCTCGAATGCTCTGCCTGTTGCAAACATTGCAAATGATGCTGCAACGGGGATTTTGCCTGCTGCTGCCATACCTGCTGCAACGCCTACCATATTGCCCTCGGCAATACCGCAGTCAAAAAATCTTTCGGGAAATTCTTTCTTGAAAATTCCTGTCTTTGTAGCAGCTGCGAGGTCTGCGTCAAAAACGATAATATCTTTATTTGTTTTTGCAAGCTCACAAAGAGCCATACCAAAACTTTCTCTTGTAGCCTTTTTAATTACCTGTGCCATCAGCAGTTGCCCTCCAATCTGTCAATTTCAGCCTGAAGCTCGGCAGTAGCCTGTTCATACTGTTCCTTGTTGGGAGCAGTGCCGTGCCAGCCAACCTGATTTTCCATAAATGAAACGCCCTTGCCCTTGACGGTCTTAGCAAGAATTGCCGTAGGCTTGCCCTTTACTGTCTTAGCCTTTTCGAGAGCCGATTCAATCTGATTGAAGTCGTGACCGTCAATTTTGATTACTTCAAAGCCGAAGCTTTCAAACTTTTTATCGAGAGGTTCAATGCCTGCAACCTCTTCAACAGTACCGTCAATCTGAAGACCGTTCTGGTCAACAATTACAACGAGGTTGTCAAGCTTGTTGTGAGCGGCAAACATTGCAGCCTCCCAAACCTGACCTTCTTCAACTTCGCCGTCACCGAGAACCGTATATGTGCGATAGCTCTTGTTATCAAGCTTAGCCGCAAGTGCCATACCGCAGGCAGCTGAAATACCCTGACCGAGTGAACCAGTGCTCATATCAATACCGGGAGTACCCTTCATATCGGGATGGCCCTGAAGCATTGCGCCCACATGGCGGAGCTTAGTAAGCTCGTCCCATTCAAAAAAGCCCTTGAGTGCAAGTGTTGCATAAAGAGCGGGACAGCAGTGACCTTTTGAAAGAACAAAACGATCTCTGTCCTGCATATCGGGATTTTTAGGATCAACATTCATTTCCTTAAAGTAGAGATATGTGAAAATATCTGCTGCTGAAAGCGATCCGCCGGGATGACCTGATTTGGCATGGTAAGTGCCGAGAATTGCGCCCATTCTTGACTTTGCAGCAAGAATTTGGAGCTGCTTGATTTCTGAACTATCCATTTAATAAACCATTCCTTTCAGAATTTTGCGTATCACATGACCGTGTCTACACACCTATTTTAATTATACACAAACCAACGCAAATTTCAACATTTTTTTTGGATTTTCCAAAAATCGGACAAATTCCTTAAATTCACCCTTGAAGAAATAATTTTTTATGATATAATAAGCAAAGTAAAGTACGATTAAATCTAAACTTTTGTAAAAGCTTATTTATGAAAACCGTTTGGAGGGAACAGTAATGCTGCTTGCGGCAGATGTCGGAAACACCAATGTCAAGCTCGGCATTTTTGACGGAGATAATTTAAAATTCAAACTCCGTTTTTCAACCGATGAAAACAAAACAAGCGACGAGCTTGCCGTTGAACTTTTCACATTTTTGCAGATTTACAACATTGACGCAAAAAGCATTGACGGCGCTATTATAAGCTCTGTTGTTCCGAAATTTACATATAATCTCAGAAGTGCGATTATGACCGTTACAGGCAAAAAAAGTCTGCTCATAGGTCCGGGACTCAAGACAGGTCTTGACATCAAAATAGAACATCCCGAAACCTTGGGTGCAGATATCGTTGCCGGCTGTGTGGGAGCGTGTGAAAAATACGGCGGTCCTCTCATTATGATTTTTATGGGAACTGCAACCGCAATTGTCTATGTTGACGCAAGCAACGCGTATCACGGCGGTGCAATCGCCCCCGGTATGGGAATTTCGCTTGACGCACTCACAAATCACGGTGCATTGCTGTCATCTGTTGATATGAAAGCTCCAAAGAGGGTAATTTCATCAAACACATCCGACTGCATTCGTTCGGGAATTATGTTCGGAACAGCCTGTATGCTTGACGGAATGGTTGATATGTTTAACGAGGAATGCAAGACAGAATGCAAGGTTATTGCCACAGGCGGTCTTGCTCCGCTTGCAATCAAAAACTGCCGTCACGATATTATCTTTGATGAGAATATTATTCTTGACGGACTCAAAATTATTTACGAGAGAAATAAAAAATAAAGACAATTTAATATACAACTTGTTTTTGAATTATTAATTTGATGCAACGGGGTTCTCCCCTTGTAAATATTATTTGCGTTTCACCTGCGGAAAATGAGCAGGGAAACAGCAGGAGGAATTTTTTATGAACAAGACAGGAAACTTTTCAAAGGTGCAAAGAATGGTTATTCTTGCAGTGCTTATCGCATTGACGCTTGTAATGGCGCTCACACCGCTCGGATATCTGAAGATCGGTGCGCTTTCCATTTCATTCCTTTGCATTCCGATTGCAATCGGTGCAACCGTTCTCGGTCCTACAGCAGGATTGATTCTCGGCACACTCTTTGGTATCACAAGCTTTGTACAATGCTTTGGTATGGACGCATTCGGCACGGCAATGCTTTCAATCAACTGGTTTTACACCTTTATAATTTGTGTTGTTGCACGAGCTCTTATGGGTTGGCTCACAGGACTTATCGCAAAAGGTCTTGGCAAGGTATTTGAAGGCAAAACTGTAGGCAAGTTCAATCTTAACGACCTTATCGCTACGATACTCTGCCCTGTTATGAACACAGCCTTCTTCCTTGGCTTTATGGCAATCCTTTTCGGCAGTATCGAAGTTATGGGACTTAATGTAATCACAGCCGTGGTTATCCCTGCTCTTTCAATCAACTGCATTCTTGAAATCATTGCTTGCTTTGTTGTCGGTTCGGCAGTAAGCATTGCAGTCAAGAAAATTGTTGCGGCAAACAAAAGTAAATAATTAACATTCAAAAACGGGCGATTTTGTTTAGAATCGTCCGTAATTTTTTACATTATACTTTAAAATCGGTGATGTTATGCAAAAGAAAATTCTTGAACTTTTAACAAAAACAGACGGTTATGTTTCGGGCAGTGAAATTTCCGAACAGCTTGGTGTGTCAAGGCAGGCAGTTTGGAAAGCAATCAACGGAATTAAGGAACAGGGTTACAAAATCGACTCTGTAACAAACCGCGGATACTGCCTTGTTGCCTATCCCCCACACCTCAACGAGCCGGCAATCAGAAAGTATCTTAAAACTTCCGTAATCGGCAAAAATCTCATCGTCCTTGACGAGGTTGGTTCAACAAATGATTACCTCAAAAAGCTGGGGGCAGACGGTTGCGAAAACGGCACGGTTGCCGTTGCCAGAGAACAAACTCAGGGCAAGGGCAGACTCGGCAGAGTTTGGAAAGCAAAAAAGGATGACAGCATCACCTTTTCGTTTTTGTTAAGACCAAAGATTGCCCCGTCAGAGGTATCGTCAATCACCCCTCTTGCAGGTCTTGCAGTCTGCAAGGCAATCAGAGAATTCACGGGACTTGACTGCCGTATAAAATGGCCGAACGATATCATCATCGGCAAGAAAAAGCTTGTCGGTATTCTAACCGAAATGAGTGCCGAATTTGACGCCGTAGAATATGTAATTACAGGCATCGGAATCAATGCCGATACTCAGGATTTTCCCGATGACATAAAAGAAAAGGCAACTTCAATTTATCTTGCAACAGGCGGTCATTTTGACAAGAACAAATTCTTTGCCTGTGTGCTTAACCACATTGAAGAGGAATTCATCAAAAACGATTTAAAGCTTTCCCCTGTCGCATTAAAGGAATACACAAGCCTCTGTGCAACAATCGGCAGAGATATAACATTCAGCCGCAACGGCAGATCCGTAAAAGCCAAAGCTGTAGGAATTAACCGTAACGGCGAGCTTATTGCAGAGCTTCCCGACACAACCACCAAGCTTATCAATTCAGGCGAAGTCACCGTACAAGGCATCTACTAACGGCGTGTCGCCGTTCCCCGTTCGTGCAGACAGTTTTACAAATGCGAAGCCATAAATGCCCGAGCGTAACATTTCTGATTACGGTAAGTCATCTATCATCGGCGTGTCGCCGTCCCAAAAAAATATATTAAAAAGCAGAGAACATCAACATAGATATTCTCTGCTTTTGTTATTTATTTAATTTCTCAATTCTTGATTTTGCATAAGCAAATTTAATTGAAGATTCCAATATGTATTTGGCTAAATCGGGGGCATTTCTTGACCGTTTAAGAGCAATTATATCATCAATTATTTTTCTGTACGAAGTAATTTCAGAATCAGACCAATATCCAAATAACTTGTCTTTTTCAACTAAAGAAGGAGCTACACCGCACTTTGCGGTATACAAATTATTCCCTTCCCTGTCAAAAAGCTTTATATCATCAAAAGCATTCTGTTCATAAATTATATCAAGGTTATCACAAATAACATCAACAACATTATCATGATCTTCTTTCGCTGTTGCACGGGGAACCATTCCAAGTTCCAAATTATTTTCATATCTGTATATAGTACTTTCGTATGAAATTTCTTTTTTTACTGATATTATATGCAACTCCACGCTATATCCTTTATTTTTCAACATTCGGCAAGTATTTAAAGGAATTTCGGCAGTTCTCAATGTTCCCTCTATAACCAGACTGTATTTCATATCGCTTAAATCTGATATAAGCTTTTCCACAACTTCGTTTATAAACGGCTGTGTATGTCTTTGAGCTAAAGTTCCGAATTCAGCTTGTATTTCATTGAATCGTGGATGAGAATTACGATAAGCATCTGCATTTATGATTATAATATTAGAATTTTCAACCATCAAATTTCTCTGCAAGCCTGTCTTTCCTGCTCCGGGCTGACCACCGAGAATATATGCCATAGGGTTGCTGACAGGTGATTTAGATTTAATAATTCTGCGAATTATTTTTTTATAAGCTTTGTCGAACTCAGCTTCCGAATAGTTCATAATCAAACACCCGACATTACAGAATCTGAAATATGTTTAATTATTGAATCAAATTCCTTTATATTTTTTAGTAATAACTCATATCGTTCAATGCTGTCGCAGAGTAAAATTTTAGTATTATAATCACACAAATCGTCATAAATATTTTTTATGCAATCCAAAGCCGATTCCGAATCAAGATAATCTTCATACTTTGCCATAACAGAATTTGCGTATTCATACAAAGCTTCACATTTAGCCGTTACAAGATAATCTACTTTTTTCATAAATAACTCCTTTCACTCTACTTTAAATAATAACCCGTTTACATTATTATATGTTAAAAACAACAGAAATGCAAGTTTAACAGTCACCGATAACCGATATAATTTGACACCGCACAAACAACAAGGACATCCGAAAAACGGATGCCCTTAGTTTTTATATAAAATATTCGGTTATAAATTACTTGAAGTATTTTACGCCGCTTTCAAAAATCTGCTGGTCTTTTGCAAAAGGAACATTTTTGTAAAGGTTTTCGCCCTTTCTCTCGCTGTGTCCCATTTTACCGAGAACTCTGCCGTCAGGTGATGTGATACCCTCAATTGCACAAACAGAACCGTTGAGGTTGAACTCAATGTTGCTGCTTGGGTTGCCGGCAAGGTCAACATACTGTGTTGCAATCTGACCGTTCTTTGCAAGCTGCTTAACGGTTTCAACATCAGCCATAAATCTGCCCTCACCGTGTGACACGGGGACAGCAAACACATCGCCTGCGTTGACATTTGCAAACCACGGTGACTTAACGGAAGTAACTCTTGTATAAGCCATATGTGAAATATGTCTGCCGATTGTGTTGAATGTGAGCGTCGGATCATTTGCTTTAAGCTCTCTGATTTCGCCGTAAGGAACAAGTCCGAGCTTGATAAGAGCCTGGAATCCGTTACAGATACCGAGCATAAGACCGTCACGATTTTTGAGAAGGTTGTTAACCTGCTCTGCAATTCTCGGGTTGCGGAATGTTGTTGCAATGAACTTACCTGAACCGTCAGGCTCGTCACCGCCTGAGAAACCGCCCGGAAGCATAATCATCTGTGACTTTGCAATGAGCTTTTCCATTTCGTCAATTGTTTCTTCGATATCGTTTGAAGAAAGGTTCTTGACGATGAGCATTTCAACATTTGCACCTGCTTTTTCAAATGCTCTTGCCGTATCAACCTCGCAGTTTGTACCCGGGAATACAGGGATAAATACAGTAGGCTTTGCAGTTTTGATTGCAGGTGAAGATGTATTTCTCTCGTTGTAAAGCGGAACATCAACTTCGATTTCAGGCACTTCAGCCTTTGTCGGGAATACCTTTTCAAGCGGAGCAGTCCACTTTTCGAGGAGTGCGGAAAGTTCGATTTCCTTGCCGTTTACAGTAATCTTTGCATCATCTGTAACAGTACCGAGGTCATAGTGAAGAACATCGTTTGAAAGCTCTGCACCGTCTGCAAGTTCGATAACAAGCGAACCCGAAAGCGGAGCGAAAAGCTCGTCATTTGTGAGTTCGTTTGCAAACTTAAAGCCAAAGCCGTTACCGAAGCAAGCCTTACATACGCTTGCGGCAGTACCGCCCTCTTTAACAACCGATGCAGAAAGCACCTTGCCGTCCTCGCAGAGAGCATAAACAGCGTTGTACATTTCGATAAGCTTATCCCATACAGGCATAAGTGTTTCTTTATTTTCGGGAACGGGAACAAAGATAACCTTTGAACCTGCGTTCTTAAATTCTGTTGAAATTGTCTTTGATGCTTTTGTCATTGCAACGGCAAAGCTTACGAGTGTAGGCGGAACATCAATGTCCTCAAATGTACCCGACATACTGTCCTTACCGCCGATTGACGGAAGTCCGAGCTTGAGCTGAGCCTGCATAGCACCGAGGAGTGCTGCGGCAGGTTTACCCCAACGGGAAGGAACATCTTTAAGTCTTTCAAAATATTCCTGGAATGTAAGTCTTGCTGTCATCGGGTTTGCACCGATTGCAAGCAGCTTTGAAAGCGACTCAACAACTGCATAAGCAGAGCCGTGGAACGGACTCCAGCGTGAAACACCGGGGATATAACCGTAACTCATTGCCGTTGCATCGTCTGTTTCACCCTTTTCAAGCGGAATCTTTGCAGCCATAGCCTCCTGCGGAGTGAGCTGATTCTTACCGCCGAACGGCATAATTACCGTAGCCGCACCGATTGATGCGTCAAATCTTTCTGCAAGACCGATCTGTGAACAAACTTCAAGTCTTGACATATTTTCAAGGAATGCCTCGTCAGCAGGCATATCTTTAAGCTTTGCGGGAGCAACCTTACGGTAGCAGCCTTCCCACTTCGGAGCCTCGATATAAGCCTTGGCAACCTGTGTAACACCGTTTGTGTTAAGGAACTCACGGCTGAGGTCAACTATTGTGTCGCCTCTCCAGTTCATTGTAAGACGAGGACTTTCGGTTACAACCGCAACGGCTGTAGCCTCAAGGTTTTCTTTTGATGCAAGTGAAATAAACTTGTCAACATCTTTTTTATCGAGAACAACAGCCATTCTTTCCTGACTTTCGGATATAGCAAGCTCCGTACCGTCAAGGCCGTCATATTTCTTTGTTACCTTGTCGAGGTCAACTGTAAGACCGTCGGCAAGCTCACCGATAGCAACGCAAACACCGCCTGCACCGAAGTCGTTGCATCTCTTGATGAGCTTTGCAACTTCGGGATTGCGGAACAAACGCTGAATTTTTCTTTCTGTCGGAGGATTACCCTTCTGAACCTCTGCACCGCAGGTTTCGATTGAGCTTTCATCGTGAGCCTTTGAAGAACCTGTTGCACCGCCGCAGCCGTCACGGCCTGTTCTTCCGCCGAGAAGTACGATTACATCATCGGGAAGAGGAGTTTCACGGATAACATTTTCCTTTGGAGATGCACCGATAACAGCACCGATTTCCATTCTCTTTGCAACATAGCCCTGATCGTAAAGCTCGGTTACCTGACCTGTTGCAAGACCGATCTGGTTACCGTATGAGCTGTAACCCTGAGCGGCACCTGTTGTGATTTTGCGTGAAGGGAGCTTTCCGTGCATTGTATCCTTAAAAGGAATTGTCGGATCGCCCGAGCCTGTAACACGCATAGCCTGATATACATATGAACGGCCTGAAAGCGGATCACGGATTGCACCGCCAAGACAGGTTGCGGCACCGCCGAAAGGCTCGATTTCTGTCGGGTGGTTGTGAGTTTCATTCTTGAACTGAACAAGCCACTGTTCTGTTTTTCCATCTATGGTAACGGGAACCTGAATTGAGCAGGCATTGATTTCTTCACTTTCGTCAAGGTCGGGAATGAGTCCCTTTTTCTTGAGTGACTTCATACCGATGAGAGCCATATCCATAAGTGAAACGATTCTCTTTGTATCCTTGCCGTAAACCTCGTCACGGGTTGCATAATACTCGCCGAGTGCGTCCTCGATAACCTTGCCGAGAGCAGACTTTTCAATCTCAATCTCTTCAAGTCTTGTAAGGAATGTTGTGTGACGGCAATGGTCCGACCAGTATGTGTCAATTACACGAAGCTCTGTAACCGACGGATCACGATGCTCTGTATCTCTGAAGTAATCACGGCAGAACTTGAGGTCTGCAAGTGTCATTGCAAAGCCCATTGAATCGTAATACTTCTGCATCTCATCGTCATTCCAGCCGTTAAAGCCCTCTACCCTCTTAACATTTTCGGGAACGGGAATTTCCATATCAAGAGTCTTTGGCTTTTCAAGAGATGCAAGACGGCTTTCAACAGGGTTGATGAGGTACTCCTCAACCTTTACAAGCTCTTCATCTGTAATATTGCCCTTGAGAGCAATTACTCTTGCTGTGAGAACCTTACAGCGCTCGCCCTGAGTAAGGAGCTGAACGCACTGCTCGGCAGAGTCGCCGCGCTGATCGTACTGACCGGGGAGATACTCCATTGCGAATACCTTCCAGCCGTCCTCAATCGGGAGAGTTTCTTCATAAATTACATCGGCGTTAGGCTCTGACAAAACAATGGTTTTCGCCTTGTCATATTCTTCCTTAGTAAGTCCCTCAAGATCGTAACGCACAATGTAACGAAGATCTTCGACAGACTTCATACCGAGGTTGTGGCGGATGTCCCAAAGCGTCTGCTTTGCAAGAACATTGAAGCCATCCTTTTTTTCAACAAAAATTCTGATTACTTCTGACATAATTCATTCACCTGCTTAATTAAGATATAAAACAAAATAAATCCCGTCTGATAACCTGTATCACATCACATAATACCACATTCGACTATTTTTTTATTTCATTTAAGGCATTAAAAGGTATTATGTAAAAGTAAAATTAAATGCACACAGAAAAAGCGGTCAGACAAAGGAAAATGCCGTCTGACCGCACAATATAATAATATTTAATCGCCTTTGAGAAAATCTTTGTAAAATTCCTCAAAACTGCCGTTTTTGCAGTCTGAATAATCCTTATTATCTCTGTTCACAATTGTGTCGGTAATAAGGTATGTATCAAAGCCGAGTTTTGCGCTGCACAAATCCTCGTCAACATCGTTGCCGATCATAATGCTGTCTTCGGGCTTGATATCCTGCTTTTTGCAGATTTCTTCAAAATATTTAAGATTCGGCTTGCAGCAGCCAAAGTTTTCGTATGTTGTAACAAGTTCAAAATCGTCGGGAGAAACTCCTGCCCATTCAAGTCTGCGTTTTGTTGCAACAAACGGGAAAATCGGATTTGTTGCGGCAATAAGTCTGCCGCCGTTTTTCTTTATGAAATCAATGCTTTTCTTTGCATAAGGAGTAAAGCCTGTGGCGTCTTTCGGAACGATAAACTCGTTTTCGTAATAATCGGTAAAAAGGTCGTCAAACTTTTCAAGGTCGGCACCGCTGACTTTGCCCGCTGTTTCCCAGAAAACTTCACGGTTTGTACGGCTGTTATCGTTCTTTGTCATAGCGTCAGTACCTGCCCACATCGCCTTTATAAGGGCGTCGGGTTCGATTTTTATAACAGGAGTGCAGCGCTTGCAGAGCGATGAAAAATACAGCTTTACGAATTTTTCCATATCCATGGGAAGCAAAGTTCCGTCCAAATCAAAAAGATAATTTTTATACATTAACATACCGTTCCTTTCAATTTATGCACAAATATTATACAAAATTTCGATTTGGATTGCAAGGAAAAAATTTTCGGTATATACTATAGTCAGTAAAAAACGAGGTGATAAGATGAAAATAGTTTTAACAGACGCACAGACTGTTCTTGACGATATTGTAAATGCCGATGTGCTTAATCGGTTCGGCGAGGTTGAGTCGTTCGGTCTTTTGAAATATGAAGAAGTTGCGAAGAAAATTGCAGATGCAGATATCGTTGTGTGCAACAAAACTCTGCTTGATTCGCACACAATGCGACTTGCAAAAAATCTGAAATATATAGGACTTTTTGCAACAGGCTACAACAACATTGACCTTGACTACTGCACCAAAAACGGCATAACCGTCTGCAACGCAGGTTCATATTCTACAAATGCGGTTGCACAGCACACATTTGCGCTCATTCTTGAACATTTCAATCATACTGCGGAATACAACCGATTTGTTCAGGACGGAAAGTGGAAAAGAAGCAAAACTTTTTCACCGTTTGTATATCCGCTGAATGAGCTTGCAGGCAAAACACTCGGCATTGTCGGACTCGGAAACATCGGAAAGGCTGTTGCAAAAATTGCAAACGCTTTTGATATGAATGTAATCGCATCGAGCAGAACTCCGAAAAATATTGACGGAATCAAAGATGTTTCGTTTGACGAACTTCTTGAAATAAGTGACATTGTAAGCGTTCATTGTCCGCTAAATCCACAGTCGGAGAATATGTTTGACAAAAATGCCTTTGCCAAAATGAAACAGGGTGCATTGTTCGTAAACACGGCAAGGGGCGGTGTTATGGTTGAAGAAGATTTGCTTGAGGCACTCGAAAGCGGTCACCTCGGCGGTGCGACAATCGACACTCTCAAGGTTGAGCCTATGGTTGAGGACTGCATTCTTATGGGTGCAAAAAATTGCATCATCACCCCCCACATCGCATGGGCGCCCGTTGAAACCAGAGAACGCCTTATGGGCATAGTTTCGGACAATATCAAAAATTTTCTGAACGGAACTCCGACAAATAAAGTAAATTAACGGCGAGTAAGTAATGACACAAAAGAATAACAATCATGTCATCAAACAGAAACAACCGCCCACCTTTCGGTGAGCGGTTGTTTTGTGTAGTGTAGTATTAGGAAATTGGGATTAGATTACGATTACTGCTGTCTTTCGCAATAGCTTGAAAGACCTGTGTTCGGGTCTGTGTATTTGAGCATATCGTTGTCAGCGTCATATGTGTAGTTAAACTGCTGTTCGCCGACTGTCATAACAAGGTCTGTACCCTCAAAAGTGTAGTTACCCGAAACAGTCACACCGCTCATTTCACCTGAGAATGTACCGTCATCTGCAAATGTGTATGTACATTTCAAAGTTTCGGGTTCAACACCGTTTGCTGTTGCGTAGTCATCAATTGAAACCGCTTTACCGTCCGTACCTTCAAGTGCTGTTACAGTCCAAGTACCTACAACGCTTGCCGATGAATCGCCGTCCTTTGAATCAGCGGCACTGTCGTCAGCAGTTTGTGATGCCGAACTTTCGTTTTTGCTTGATGAGCCACCGTCATTACCGCAGCCTACAAGACCTACTGTGCCTACCATACAAATTGCGAGCAATAAAGCTAACTTTTTAATTTTTGTCATAGTGAATTACCTCTTTCCGATTTTGATTTGCGGAAACACCGCAATTTTCGTGTTTCGCTTTCATCACCTCAATGATAGCCAATTTAATGCAACATTTCAACAAGTTGGCACAAACATCAATCTTTTGGCAAAAACATATGACAATCGGATATAATATTTTTCAAATTTATGGTATAATCTAAGTGCAGTTAATCATTGCTCCGAATTAAATTATTTCAAAGGAGGCGATATCTTGAAAATTGCAGTTATTGACGACGAAAAGCCTCAGGCAGACATTCTCTACTCAATCTGCAACGCATATTTTGGCGAACACAAACAAAATGTGCAGATTGATTGTTTTCCTGACGGAATAGCTTTTTTCAATTCATTCAAGGAAAACACCTACAAAATAGCCTTTGTAGATATTTTTATGGAGAAAATGAACGGCATTGCCGTGGCTGAAAAGCTTCGTGAAAAAGACCGTGATATTATTATTGTATTTGTCACAACAAGCCCCGATTTTATGATGCAGGCATTTTCCGTTCACGCTTTTCATTACATAACAAAACCCTACAAAGCTGAGCAGATTTACAAGGTACTTGATGATGCCTCGTCATATGTATCGGATAATTCAAAATACATTGAAGTTATGTGTGACCGTCGAAACACGCTGATTTCGCTTAAGGAAATTGTTTCTGTTGAATCCGATGCACATTATATCAACATAGGTGTTGTTTCGGGACTTAGATATCGCACACGAATGACCATTGCAGAGTTTCTCAAGCTTGCAGACAACGACAACCGTTTCATACCCGTAAACAGGGGAATCGTGCTGAATGCCAATTACATAAAGGACATTGAAGGCTCTGTATGTGTTACAGGCAACGGCGAAAGATTTCCGATTAAAATTCGTGAAAAAACTCGGATTGAACAGAGCATCCGTGAATATATGTTCAAAAAAATCAGAGAAAACCAGCGGAGGTGAATATGAACGCATTCATAGAATTTCTTCAGGCATTTTTCAGCTTTGCCATAATAATACCGTTAAGTTTATTCTGCCTTTTACCGTTAAAAAATCAATTAAAATACCCGATTTCAAAGATAGTAACGCTCTTTTTGTGTTCATTTTTCATACTCGCTTCTCTCTCGGCAATTGTGATGGCAGCTTTTGACATTCAGAATTTAAACTTTGTTCTCTTCCCCGACCTTGTAATATTTTTCTTCCTTATTAAAAGCGTTACAAAGACCGGAACGGCACGGTGTTTGTTTGTTTTTATAAGTGTGTGCTGTTTGATTTCATTCTTTTCGCTGTATGCATATTTTATCAACTCATTTTTTCAGGAAGAAATCTCACGAGGAGTTGACACCTCATATAGCCTGATTCAAATGGGGCTTTCGGTTGCGGCAATGGGAGCGCTTGTTCCGCTTACAAAATACTATGCATGGATGATTGACAACATAAATATCGGCAAGGTGTGGTATTTGTTTTCAATTTTGCCCATTGCACTTATGGTGTCAACCATCTATACCATACCGATTTCCTACGCAAATATTCGTGTTGGAAAGGTTTATGCAAAAGGATTCATCATTACAATATTTGAGCTTGCATTGTATCTTATAGTATTCATATTATTCTACATTTTCAGCAAGACTACTATTGAAAAAACAAAGCTTACAGAACGAAACAACATTCTTGAAATTCAGAAAAGTTACACAGAATCGTTGCAGTCGTACATAAAATACACCTCAAAAGCAAGGCATGATTTTAAACATTCAGTTCATGTTATGAGCCGACTTGCAGATGAAGGAAATCTTTCGGCGCTGAAAGACTACATTGCCCAGTATGAAAATTCGCTGACGGTAACAGCACCTATACATATCTGCAAAAGTGACGCACTGAACGCTTTGTTCAATTATTACCGACAGCAGGCAATTGACAACAACATTGATATTAACTGGCAGATTGATTTGCCCGAAAATTCACGGATACTTGATGTTGACCTTTGCAGTATTTTCGGAAATATTCTTGAAAATGCAATTGACGCTTGCTGTACTGTTGAAAAAGGGAACAAATATTTCAATCTCACCTCCGAGATAAGGGGCGACTGTCTGTACATTGTATCAACCAACAACTACGGCAAACCCTTGAGAATGGACGGCGAGGAATTTTCTTCAACAAAACATCAGGGCAAAGGAATCGGACTTTACTCAATGAAAAGCATAACAGATGTTTATGACGGTATTTTTGAAGCAGGCAACAATGACGGCGAATTTTTCGTAAATATCGTAATGAAATACTAATATTAAAGGGTATGCGCAAACGGTATACCCTTTTCGTATTCGAAAAACCACAAACAAAAAAACACGCCTTGTAACCACAAAGCGTGTTTTAATTTTGTTTTCAGTGTCAACCTTTTATAACTATTTTCTGAATCTCTGTTACATCAACAATGTTAACCACACCGTCATGATTGAAATCTGCGAGTTTCATCTGAACATCGGAAAGTGCTGCTGAAGAAACGGCAAATCTGCTGATTTCAGTTGCGTCAAGAATATCAACACTTCCGTCAAGGTTTACATCACCGATTGTAAATGATTCATCATCGTCTGCTGCGGGAGCTGTAGTCGGCTGAACTGTTGTTGGCTGAACAGTTGTAGCAGGAACTGTTGTTGCCGGCTGAGTAGCCTTTGCTGTTGTAGGCTGAACTGTTGGCTTAGCAGTTGTCGGCTGTACAGTCGGCTTTGCTGTTGTTGGCTGAACTGTAGGTTTTGCAGTTGTCGGCTGTGTTGCTGCCGAAACAAACTTGCAGTAATCAAGTGCAACCCAACCTGTCTTGCCGTTGTATGAGGTATAACCCCATGTGTAACCGCCGGCTGTCGAAACCTTTGTAACATTAAGTGTCACATTGTTCGGAATAGATGCTACATATGAATACCCTGTACCTGCACCGCTTCTCATATTGAGTGAAGTTGATACATTAGTCTTATATGTACCTGTTGTATAGGTTACTTTCTTTGTTGTTGCCTGAGTAGTGCTTGTACTACCGCTGAAGTCGCCAAGGTAAATATAACCCTGGAAGTTCCACCAGCTGTTACCGCCAACATTAGGGTCAGAAACATTCGCTGTGGAAAGGTAGAAATTTGTACCGCTGTATGCGGAGTTTGAAAGTGTAATCACACCGTTTTCTATTTTTTCCACAACGGCAACATGTCCGCCGCCACCGCTGTATGCCCAACAAGCAATTGCGCCAACCTTTGGAGTCTGACCATACTTGTAGTAGCCGTTAGCCTTGTTGTAGCCGTACCACTGTTCGGCATTGTTCCATGAAAGCTTCGGTTCAGTGCCAAGAATTTCATAAGCTCTGCCGTAAGCATATGCTGTACAGTTCGGCATACCGTAACCGTACTTATAAAATACATTTAAATTACTGTAATAATACTTGTTGCTTGAACTAGGGGCAGAAAGTCTTGGTGAAAATGAGGCTGCATCTGCAATCATTGACATTGAAAAGACCGATACAAACAGCATTACAGCTGTGAGGACTGCCGCAGAAATCTTCTTGTTAAAAGTTCTTTTTAAAACATTTCGCAAAGAAACACTCCTTTTTTTGAATTTCAAAGCGGTTGTTACCAATTTGTAACCACTTTCTTATATTGTATCATAAAATGTTTTGAAATCAAAGAGTCGAAATGCCGAAAATAGCCTTTATAATCTATTTTTTTAAGCCATTGTACACAATAATTTCCATTTTATACATACTTTGCACAAAATTTTATCTACATTCTTTAAAAGATAGTGTTTGTTGTACAAGGATGAGGTCTGAGTTTTAAGGTGTAAAGGATTAGATAAACTTAATCATCAGAAACGCTTACGGCGTTAGACTGTTTATATGTTTCATTTATCGTTTTTCTTTACTGTATTGATCGATGAAATCAGCATTCTCCTGATTGTGCCGCACTGATTTTGCAATGGCTTATATACGGTTTCGGATATATATCCTGTTTCAAAAAGAAGTTCCAGCCAATATTCAGTTTCAAAGCACTCTTTTTGTGCTATTTCCAACTTGGAGATAAAATCCTTTTTACCCTGCGCATATTGTGCTTCGTGAATATTTGCACCTATACTTGTTCCCGAACGCAAAAGTTGATTAGTTAAAACCGATTCTCTTGCATTTGCTTTGATATCACGACACATATATACAATCTGTTTTGCAAATTCTTTTGATTTATTCCGTAAAATACTTTCAGACACAATCATCACCCAAAATACAATATATCACAAAGCCGAATGTCTGTAAAGTTATCGGTGATATGCCTCGTTTAACTCGGCGTGATATAAATGTGTTATCGCTCGCTTTCGCTCTCGGTGATATTATATTCGCTTTAAAACTGCCGCAGGCAATATCACTCGGTATGACCGAATATCACTGCACGGCAATATCACTCGCCGACAGGCGAATATAACTGAAAAACGCACTTGTTTACACAAGTGCGTTTTTCTTGGCGCGCCGGAAGAGACTCGAACTCCCGACCTTCTGATTCGTAGTCAGACACTCTATCCAGCTGAGCTACCGGCGCATATGCGACTGTTTACCAGCCGCAATTAGTATGATAACACAACTTAATTCAAAAATCAAGTCTTTTTTTAATTTTTTCGGAAATTAGTCTTTAGTGTCAAAAAATGTGAAGAATGCTCTGTATGCCATATAAACATCTGTCTTGGAAACAATTTCAAACGGAGCGTGCATTGAAAGCACAGGAACGCCGAGGTCAACAACATCAACATTCATATTGGCAACATACTTGGCGATTGTTCCGCCGCCGCCTCCGTCAACCTTGCCGAGTTCACCGACCTGCCAAAGAATATCGTTGTTCTCAAGCATAGCCCTGATTTTTCCCATATATTCGGCAGACGCATCTGATGTGTCATACTTTCCGCCGTGACCTGTGTATTTTGAAATAATTACACCGTTGTTAATGTATGAGCAGTTGTTAGCCTCATATGCAGACGCAAAAGTCGGGTCAAATGCAGCATTTACATCGGCTGAAAGACAGGTGCTTTTTGAAAGAACACGGTAGCCGTCAACACCGTCCTGTTTTGCAAGGTCATAGATGAAGAAGCGGAGGAAGTCGCTCTGCATACCTGTGTTGCCGTCACTGCCTGTTTCTTCTTTGTCTGTAAGATATGTGATACAAGTCTGCTCGGGCATTTCAACATCAAGAGCCGCCATAACAGCCGGATAAGCGCAAACCTTATCATCGTGGCCGTAACCGCCGATCATACTTCTGTCAAAACCGATATCTCTTGACTTGAAGGACGGGATAAGGCAGAGTTCGGCTGAAAGGAAGTCGCCCTCACAGATACCGTACTTCTCATTGAGTATAGCCATTACATTGAGCTTTACAAGGTCTTTTTCGTCGCTGTCTGCATCGTACGGACGAGAGCCGAGGATAACATTGAGGTTTTCACCCTCAATTGCCTTTGCCATTGGCTTTGACGCCTGCTCCCTTGCAAGGTGCGGAAGAAGGTCTGTAATGCAGAAACAGCTTTCGTTCTCATCATCGCCCCAGCAGATGTCAACTCTTGTACCGTCAAGCTTTACAACCGAACCGTGAAGTGAAAGCGGAATTGTTGTCCACTGATATTTTTTAAGACCGCCGTAGTAATGAGTCTTAAAAAATGCAAGGTTGTTTGCCTCAAAAAGGGGATTCGGTTTGAGGTCAACTCTCGGGGAATCAATATGAGCGATTGCAAGCTTTGCACCGTTCTTAACACCGTTTTTACCGATTACGGCAAGAGCAACAGCCTTGTCACGATTTACATAATAAAGCCTGTCGCCCGCCTTGTATTCCTTGTCCTGCTCATACTCTGCAAAACCTGCTTTTTTTGCAAGCTCAACAGTATAGCGAACAGCCTCACGCTCAACGGGTGAGTTATCAAGAAACTTTTTGTAACCATCGCAAAAGCTGTCTGCCTTTTTAATTTCTTCCTCCGAAAGAGCCTTAACGCCCTTCGGTTCGGTCATCATAATTTTTTCCTTTAATAAAGTTGTCTTTGACTTTTCTTCAGCCATAATAACCGTCCTTTCTGTGCCGTAAAACACGGCAAAACCATTTTATTTTGAAATCCGCCGCCAAAGGCATCGGAACATCTCTGCACTTAATTAGATTGTGAATAATAAAGTTTTATATACATTTCCTTGGCACCTTCAACCTTGTCAACATAATTCTCGGTTTCGGGATACGGAATGGAATCAAGGTTTTTTCCGTCCGAACTGTAATTTGTGTCGTTAAGCCAGTCACTCACAACAAAGCCGGCATTATATGCGGCAATTGCCGAGCGTTCAGTGCCGTAATAATCGTAAAAATATTTTAAAAGATAACTTCCGTAATCAATGCAAATTGCGGGATCAAACAGGTCATCCTCGGTGTACTGCCCCGCACAGCCTCTTTGCTCCTGCAGCCACTCAAAGGACGATGGCATCATCTGCATAACGCCTTTTGCTCCGACACCTGATTCGGCATTCGGGTCAAATCCGCTTTCCGTGTGGATTACGGCATATATCAACGCAGGGTCAAGGTCATAATCCTTGGCGGCTTTTTCAACATATGTGCTGTAGGTGCGTGGATAATTCATCTCGTCAAGCTTTTTCTTTGTGTCCTCGTAAAAGACCGAAACAAACACAAATACTGCCGCCGCAAGAATTGCAAGCACAATTATCCATGCCAAAATCGCTTTTCCTGCACTTTTTTTCTTTTTATATCGCCTTGATTGGGGCATTCTATCACCTCATCAGGTTGTTAATCGCCTCCGCCGCCTTTTGTGCGGCAAGCTCGGCTTGCTCTATCGAAAAATTGTTTTCAATGACAATGTCGCTGTAACTTCTGAAAAATTCCTCGTCAAGCTGTGCAGACATTCTTAGCTCTGCACGGGAAATGTCAATGTTATCCCTTTTGCAGATTCGCTCAAGCCTTATTTCCTTTTTTGCGGTAACGCTTACAATAAGGTCGCAAAACACATCGGCACCGCTTTCAAAAAGCTGAGGAGCGTCATAAATCACAACGCTTTTGCCGTCTGTCTGAGCCTGTTTCACCATCTGCATAAATTCATATGTAACAAACGGATGAACGATTGAATTGAGCAAATGTGTGTTTTCTTTGCTTGAAAATGCCCTTTTGGCAAGCAACGGTCTGTCAACGCTGCCGTCAGAAAGGATTATATCCTGACCGAAAACACCCGAAACAGCCTTTAAACACACGGAATCGGGAGTGTAAAGATTTTTTACAATCTCGTCAGCATCTATAACGCACATTCCGTTTTTGGCAAAATATGCCGAAACCGTGCTTTTTCCGGCACCGCTCTGTCCCGTAAGACCGACAATTTTAATTCTGTTCAAGGTCAATCACCTCAAAGCCTGCCGCCCTTATAAGGCGGTTGTAAACAGCCATTCCGACGCCGTCCGTTTTTGGCAGTCTTGAATAGACAACCTTAACGCTGTCGTCCTCATCAATTCTGCGAAGCTCGTCAAAAAGCGTGTGAGCCTGTCTTGTGTAGTCGTTTCGTTTTCCGAGAGAGAAAACGGGAGTTTTCAAAAGCGGAATATCCTCGTCACAACAGAGTGCCGCAACTCCTTCAGCCGCCTTTTTGTTTACATAATCAATATATTGCTCATCGTTGCAATTAAGAAGTATTACTCTCGCCCTTGGCGCATAGTGCTTATACTTCATACCGGGGCTTGCAACCTTAACATTGTCTGCAAGTTTGTGCAGTACTGCGTCATCAACTTCAACCTTGCCGAGGACACTCTCAAGCATTTCAACCGTAATTCCGCCTGGGCGAAGTACCCTCGGAACAGCTCCTGCAAGTGTGATTACCGTGCTTTCAAGACCTACTTCACTCGCACCGCCGTCAAGAACAGCGTCGATTTTGCCGTCCATATCGTTCATAACATGCTGTGCGGTTGTCGGACTGGGTGAGCCCGAAATATTTGCCGAAGGTGCGGCAAGAACCGTACCCGATTCACGGATAATCGCCTGTGCGGTTTTGTGGCTCGGAAAACGGATTGCAACCGTGTCAAGTCCTGCCGAAACTTCATTCGGAATAACATCCGACTTTTTCATAATCATTGTGAGCGGTCCCGGCCAGAACGCATCGGCAAGTTTTTTTGCCGTGTCGGGAATTTTCGTCACAAGGTTAAGTCTTTCAATATCGGAAAAATCGCAGATGTGGACAATCAGCGGATTATCCCCTGGTCTGCCCTTTGCTTTAAAAATCTTCTTTACGGCCTCGGGGTTGAGTGCGTCAGCCGCAAGTCCGTAAACTGTTTCGGTCGGGATTCCTACAACACCGCCGTTTTTAAGCAACTCTGCGGCGGTTTTTATATCTTCCTCTGTATTTTTTAACAACAATGTTTTCACAATTATCACCGGATTATTTTTCCATACTTTCTTTGAGCTTTTCGGCTCTGTCAGCGGCAACAAGTGCGTCAATCACTTCGTCAAGGTTGCCGTTGAGAATTTCTTCAAGCTTGTAGAGAGTAAGACCGATTCTGTGGTCGGTTACTCTGCCCTGCGGATAGTTATATGTGCGGATTCGCTCACTGCGGTCGCCCGTACCTACCTGCATTTTTCTGTTTTCGGCAATTTCACTCGCCTGTTTGTCCTGTTTTTCCTTGAGAAGCCGGCTTTTGAGAACTTTAAGAGCCTTGTCCTTGTTCTTGTACTGACTTCTCTCGTCCTGGCACTCAACTACCATACCTGTGGGCAAGTGAGTGATTCGGATTGCGGAGCTTGTTTTGTTGATATGCTGACCGCCTGCACCGCTTGAACGGAAGGTGTCGATTTTGAGGTCATTCGGATCAATTTCAAGCTCAACATCTTCTGCCTCGGGCAAAACCGCAACGGTTGTTGTCGATGTGTGAACTCTGCCCTGACTTTCGGTTTCGGGTACTCGCTGAACACGGTGAACACCGCTTTCGTACTTAAAGCGTGAATATGCGCCCTCGCCCTCAATCATAAAGGAAATTTCCTTGTAACCGCCGATTTCGGTTTCGTTGGCATTGATAACTTCAATCTTGTAGCCTTTCTTTTCGGCATACATCGAGTACATTCTGAACAGAACCGCACTAAACAGAGCCGACTCCTCACCGCCTGCACCGCCACGGATTTCAACGATAACATTTCGTTCATCATTCGGGTCTTTCGGCAAAAGCAGAATTTTCAACTCTTCCGAAAGGCTTTCAATATTATCCTTAGCCTCGTCAAGTTCAGCCTGAGCAAGCTCTTTAAGCTCTTTGTCGCTTGTTTCCTCAAGAATTTCAAGGCTGTCTTTTTCGGTCTGAACAGCCTCTTTGTATTTACGGTAGGTCAAAACGATTTCCTCAATCGACTTGATTTCCTTCATAATTTTCTGATATTCCTCGGGATTGCCCGCTACTGACGGCTGGTAGAGCCTTTCGGAAAGCTCGGAGTACCTTTTGTCAAATATTTCGATTTTTTCAAACATATATATCCTACTCCGTCAAAATTTTTTTAATATTTTTTTCAATCTTTGCACGGGGCGCCATAACCTCTCTGCCGCATTTTTCGCATTTTATCTTAAAATCCATTCCCACACGCAGAATTTCAAAGGTTTTGCAACCGCATGGGTGTTGTTTTTTCATCTCAACTCTGTCGCCAACGCTGATATCCACAAAAATCACCCTCCTGCAAATTTTTTACATTGTTCACATTTTGAATTTTTACGATTATTTACATCCTGCAAATAATCTGCACTTAGATTAT
>CAJMRT010000018.1 GCA_905215855.1 uncultured bacterium | reverse complement strand
GATCTGTTATTTCTTTATATTTTTAATGAAGTCATTAAGAATATAAAGAAATAACCGCCCTGTAGTCGCAATACAGAGCGGTTTTTAATAAAAAAATACGCAAATGCGAAACAGCTAAAGCCGTTCCTTTTCACCTATATTATACAACAACAATAATTTGATGTCAATAGATTTTAGGCGGTGAAGAAATGGCAGAAAATAAGAACAGTAGGGCAAGAATTGAGGCAAACAACCGATATAATGCCAAAGCATATGACCGTATCAATGTTGCTGTGCCGAAAGGTCGAAAGGATATTATCAAAGCCCACGCAGAAAAGAACGGCGAAAGCGTGAACGGCTTTGTTAATCGTGCTATTAATGAAACAATGCAGCGTGACGGTGAGTAATTCCACAAGGCAAGCTCTGAAATATGGGCTTGTCTTGTTTTGTTTTAACTGACAGGTTTCTTAACAGATTTAATTTTCCAAAACAGCCAAATGAAAATATTTTTGAAATTGTGTAAAATATACTTGACAATAAGTAACTTTTAATGTACTATAATGGTACAGAAAGCTTTTTGTACGCATTGTGGATTTTTTAAAAGTATTCACATCTAAATACATAAAATTTTTTAATATTATTTGCGGATTATCGGTTGGACGAATAAATCTGCAAATTGGCTGATTTATTTGGGAGATGTTATTATGGGAGAAAAATACTATTGGGTGCTTGGTTTTTGTTGCGGTTTTATCGCCGTAGTTATTGTGACGCTAATTATCGCAAACATTAAAAAGAAAAAGAACACTTACACAGAATATGATGAACGACAGGTTCTTGCACGGGGCAAGGCTTATAAATCGGCATTTTTGGTGCTTGTCGGGTACATCATTGCCTGTGCTTTAGTTAATGTTTTGGAGATTAATTGGGCTGAACTCAGCGTTCAAATGTTCATAGGACTGTTTCTTTCAACCGCCGTATTCGTCGGAGTAAGCATTTTCAATGACGCATATTTCACATCGAATAAAGGCAGAAAGAGTCTTTTAGGCCCATTGGCATTTGTTGTGGGAGCAGAATGTTTGGGAATTGCTTTCGACAACAAAACCTTTGTTACAAACGGAATAGCAAATCTTGACATTATTCCTATCATTACAATGATTTGGGCAATAAGTATTTTTGTGATGGTTGTCATCAAAACAATAATTGACAAAAAGGCAGTTGAAGAATGAAGAATTTAAGATTAAAAAGCGCCCGTGCCGCAAAGGATTTGTCACAGCAACAGCTTGCGGAGCTTGTAAAGGTGTCAAGACAGACAATAAGCGCAATTGAAAAGGGCGACTACAACCCCACAATTAACCTTTGCATAGCAATATGCAAAGCACTTGACAAAACCCTTGATGAATTGTTTTGGGAAGAATAAGCAAATTTTAACGGCAGTCGGTGATTTGTTTCTCGGTTGCCGTTTTTATTTTTACCGTTTCAAAATCAAACGGCAAATTGCTACGGGGAATATTGCAATGTGGGGGAATTGTAAAAATTAACGAAAAATGCTTGAAAAATGTCGGGTTAAGCCGTATAATATAGGTGTTTGAGGATTTCGGACTCATACAATTTATTGAAAGGAGAAGTACACATGATTTATTCAAAAGAAGTTGAAAATATGTGCACTGTAGCAAAGGGACCTAAGCACGGTCCTGCACCTATTCCCGAAGAGGGCAAATGGGTAAAATCTTATGACATTAAAGACATTTCAGGTCTTTCACACGGCATTGGCTGGTGTGCTCCTCAGCAGGGTGCCTGCAAGCTTACACTTAATGTTAAAGACGGTATCGTTGAAGAGGCTCTTGTTGAAACAATCGGTTGTTCGGGTATGACTCACTCTGCAGCTATGGCAGCAGAAATTCTTCCTAACAAAACACTCCTTGAGTGCCTTAACACAGACCTCGTTTGTGACGCTATCAACACAGCTATGAAGAACATCTTCGAGCAGCTCGTTTACGGCAGAAGCCAGACAGCTTTCTCAGAGGGCGGTCTTCCGATCGGCGCAGGTATGGAGGATCTCGGTAAGGGTCTTCGCAGCCAGGTTGGTACAATGTACAGCACAAACGCTAAGGGCGTTCGTTACATGGAAATGGCTGAAGGCTATGTTCTCAAGACAGCACTTGACGAGAACGATGAAGTTATCGGCTATCAGTTCGTAAAGCTCGGCAAAATGCTCGAGGACATTCGTCACGGCGTTGAGCCAAACGAAGCATACAAGAACAACATCGGTCAGTACGGTCGTTTTGACGGCGCAGCTAAGTACATTGACCCTCGTGAAGAATAATTCGGTAAGGAGGACACCATAATGGCAGTAACATTTGAAGGTATGGAAAGAAGAATGCCTAAAATTGAGAAGTGCCTTGCCGAATACGGTATTGCAAATCTTGAAGAGGCAAGAAAAATTTGTAACGATCTCGGTTTTGATCCCTATGACATTGTAAAGGGCGTTCAGCCGATCGCATTTGAAAACGCAGGCTGGGCTTACACGCTCGGTTGTGCAGTTGCAGTTAAGAAGGGCGCAAAGACTGCTTCGGAGGCAGCAGAAGCTATCGGTATCGGTCTTGAGGCTTTCTGTATTCCCGGCTCAGTAGCTGAGCAGAGAAATGTTGGTCGTGGTCACGGTAACCTCGGCGCAATGCTCCTCAGAGATGAAACAAAGTGCTTTGCATTCCTCGCAGGTCACGAAAGCTTTGCAGCAGCAGAGGGCGCTATCGGTATCGCTCGTAACGCTAACAAAGCAAGAAAAGAGCCGCTCCGTGTTATCCTTAACGGTCTTGGCAAGGACGCTGCTTACATTATTTCAAGAATCAACGGCTTTACATATGTAAAGACTCAGTTTGACTATTTCACATCAGAGCTTAAAATCGTTGAAGAGAGAGCTTTCTCAGACGGTGAAAGAGCTGCAGTTCGCTGCTACGGCGCTGACGATGTTCGTGAAGGTGTTGCAATCATGCAGCATGAAAATGTAGGTGTATCTATCACAGGTAACTCTACTAACCCGACTCGTTTCCAGCACCTCGTTGCAGGTACATACAAGAAGTGGGCAAATGAGAACGGCGTTAAGTATTTCTCAGTTGCATCAGGCGGCGGCACAGGCCGTACACTTCACCCCGATAACATGGGTGCAGGTCCTGCATCATACGGTCTTACAGACTCAATGGGCAGAATGCACGGTGACGCTCAGTTCGCAGGTTCATCTTCTGTTCCTGCTCATGTTGAAATGATGGGTCTTATCGGTATGGGTAACAACCCGATGGTTGGTGCTACAGTTGCTTGCGCAGTTGCAGTTTATGAAGCTGTTAACAAGTAATTACCAATCTTTTCAATAAATTAAAAAGGGATCGGCTCTTTGAGTCGGTCCCTGATTTTTTGCGTTAATATAGCCATTCCATTAGTTTCGGATTGACATTATTAACAGTTGAGAGTATAATAAATTCACATAATATTGTGACTAATCAGATTTGAATTTGTCTAAAATAACGCAATGCAATTTTTTGAGATTTATATATTGCATTTTAAATATTGTTGTGTAAAAGAAGGGCGAGCAATGAACAGTCGTGAATTTGTCAAATCTACAATTATGACTATGAATAAAAATTCATTTGGTATTTTGAAAAAATCAATTATTGGTGAATATATATTCTTTTCTGTAATCACGGATTCGGAAATTACAAAAGAAGTTTTAGCAGAAAAACTTTGTGATTATTTTGAAAAAGTAATGCTTAAAACCGGAAAAGATTTCGATAAATGCGTTAGCGATTATCTTAATAACCTAAGCAGTATTGTTGAAGGTAAAATTGTAAAATCTTCGCAATCAAATAAAAACAATGATGAAAAAACAAGGGCGGAAAAATATTTTGATAAAGCAAAATCAATTAAAGATGAGGGGTCACTGTCTGTACAACAACTGATTGATTACACAAGAATAATAATGTGCCTTTATTCTTCTGCAATTACCGATAAACATAAAGTAATCAGTAATTTTGATTTTTCTGTTTCAAATATAAAGCCTAAAAAGGTTATTAAAGCGATGAAAAAAGAGGAGTCGGAGTTTCTTATCATCAAAAATCAGAGGTTTAATACCAAGGAACTTTACAGCTCGGATACATGTACATTTGTTATTGCAATAATTTTGCTCTACAAGATGACTGAAAATGTTCTGCAGGAGGAAACTTATCGTGAGTAATATTTTTTTAGCAAGTACACTTGAGTCGTTAAAACCTTTTTTGAATGAAAAGAATGTGCTTGAAATTGTTATTCGTGACAGAAACAAAAGAATCAAGGCTATCCAAAAGGTTATGCTGAATGGTCAGACGCAGGAAAAAAGTCAGGAATTGGTCAATAAAGCTATGAATTTGCTGAATAAGAATACTGACCTTTCGCAGAAAAGTCTTGATATGATTAGGCATGTAGCGAATCTGCAGAATTTGAATCTTGTACTCAACGGACTGAATTTGTGTGCAACCTGTGCGGGTTTTGCTATTATGTACGCTAAGTTGGATAGTATGAGTGCAGAAATTTCACAACAAATCAATAGGGTCAATAGCACTGTAAAAAAAGGACACGATGTTCATACGGGATACGAGTTTAATAAAGTTCTTGGAGAATATACGGATATGCTTGATTGTAGAAGAAAACAACATCCTTATTCAGAAGAAAAAATGCGTGAGTTGGTTGACCGTGAATATAATGTGCTTAATCTTCTGATAAGTGTACTCAAAAACGATATATCTGCGAATCATCAGGCAACGATTACATCAATTTTTTCAATGCTTTCAATGTTTACTGTTTCACTAAAGTATTTTGATGAGCTATATTATTTTAATAATCATATTGTTCTTGGTGATAAGAATGTTTGGCATTCATCTCATAATAAGTGGATGGATGTTTACGAAATACTTTCGTCGGAATGGTTTGTTGAAATTTTGCAGGACTATGCAGTGCTTGAAACTCAGATGAATATGCCAAGCGTTGATGTTTACTATACGGAATTATTTAATCAGGTGGAAGACCTCAGACAGGATGTCGAAGATAATCAACAGCTTATTCTTGCGATTGGTGATATTGAAGTTTTGCATACTCTGAAAGAGAGCAATACACAGGACATTAAAGAAACTATTAAAGCAGCATTTGATGAAAGCTTCCAAAATCAAGATGACCCTGAGGTGCTCAAAACATACGATGAGGCCCTTAAAGAGCTTGAGGTAATGTGACAACGGAGGTTCGCAATGAATGTGGATGTCAAAAATTCATGGGATAAGCTTTTTACGGCGAGTGAATGTATACAGTCTTTGTTGTCAGCAAAGGGACAGAAAAAGAATATATCCGAAATGGTAGTAAGTGATACCATTGAGTTTATTCGGATAATTTCAACAGCCGGAGCTGATAAACGGGTCGATTCGTTTAAGAAAATATATTTAGATGAAGAGTATAAAAACCTTGTCGGTAATCGCACCTCGGAGAAAAATCCCGATTCATTTAGATTCTTTTGTAATCTTGAAGATTTAGGAATAAATACGAAAATAAATGTACCTGTGTTGATGATTTCATTTTTTCGGGAACTGGGAAAATACTATTCATCGAGTAAATGTGATAAAAATGAAATTGATGTACACAAATTTACTGCATACATAAAAACACTCAGTACTTATATAACAAGCCATACTGAAAAAAGTACGGAGATTAAAAAGGTGAAATCGGGAAGTTATGGGTGTGAGAATACTACTAAAGAATCCGATAAAAACAATAAAAAGTCGACTGTTGCTTCTGTACAGAATATAGAAGAGAATGAACCCGAAGAAACGCTTGAGGAATTGCAAGAACGGTTAAATAATATGGTGGGTCTTGCAGGCGTAAAACAAGAGGTGAATTCGCTTGTGAATTTGATTAAGATAAATAAAATCCGTGAAAGCAGGGGTTTTAAAACAAATAATGTTTCAAAGCATTTGGTGTTTCTCGGAAATCCCGGTACAGGCAAAACAACGATTGCAAGACTGATTTCAAAGATATACAAACAACTTGGTGTGTTGGAAAAAGGTCAGATGATTGAAGTTGACCGTGCAGGCTTGGTGGCAGGTTTTGTCGGTCAGACAGCACTTAAAACCAAGGAAAAAATTGATGAGGCGATGGGTGGAATACTTTTTATTGACGAAGCCTATACGCTTGCAAAAGGCAGTTCTGACTTTGGACAGGAAGCTATCGACATAATACTCAAGGCAATGGAAGATAATCGTGAAAACTTTGTTGTTATAGTTGCAGGTTATCCCGCACCGATGGAGGAGTTTTTAAAATCAAATCCCGGTCTTAAATCACGATTTAACAAATCTATATTCTTTGATGATTATACGCGAGAGGAACTGTTTTCTATATTTGAATCATTTTTGAGTTCACACGATATGAGGCTATCTTCGGACGCAACTGAATATCTAAGAAAGTACCTGAAACAATTGTGCACAGATAAGCCCGAAAATTTTGCTAACGGTCGTGAGATGCGAAACTTGTTTGAAACAGCAGTATCAAATCAGGCAAATAGATTGGCACGGTTATCGTATATAACGGATGAAGAACTGAATGAGATTACAGTGGCTGATTTTAAAGAATAGCATAATAAAATAAAAAGTCGGACATAAAGCACCTAATTTGGCTAGCTTTATGTCCGATTAACATTTGCATTGTTAAAAGGTCTTCACGAACAGCGGGCGAGGTACTCATCGGTTAGGCAGTACAGCTTGCAGTCGCCGATTTCTATAGCTCTTTCGAGGGTGTCGGTAAAATGTGTGACTTCTTCGGGAATGTCGCAGTAGAGGTACTGCTCATTCACGGCAAAATCTTCCGCTTCTCTCGACTGAACGCACACTTCATACATTCCGTTCGGGTGCTTATAGACCTCGTAACGAAACATTCTGTCATCTGTGTACATATCGTAAATCACATAGTCACGCATTTTATCACTTCCTCTCAATATATTTTTGTTGCGGATTGCAAACAGTACTTGGTTACTTCATTTCTAAAAACTCCTGTACTCTTTCAAAAAGGTACGGCTGAATTGCAGGATATGTCAAATTTTCGGGCATATCGTCAAAAAGCTTGATTTTTTCAATTTCAAGCGGCGGCAGTTCTCCAAAACTGCGAATTTCCGCAAAATAGAGCATTCCGTAATCCGTGAACGAATAAATGCACACGGGACAGATGTCGAAATTCTTCGCCCCTGTTTCTTCCCAAAGTTCACGCTTTGCTGTTGTTTCAATATCTTCGCTGTCCTCACGGTGACCGCCCGGAATTTCATATGTATCACGAATTTTGTGCTTGCAGAAAACCCATTTTCCGTTGTATCTCGCACAAATTACGGCGTATTTCAACGGCTTGTCTGCGTTGAGGTCGAAAAATTTAACTTTCATAGCTAATCCTTTTAATCAAAATATCTCACAAGCGAAATCACCTTGCCGAGCAACGCAACTTCATCAACAATAATCGGTTCAAAATTGTCATTTTCGGGCTGGAGTCTGAAATGACCGTTTTCCTTGTAAAAACGCTTTACGGTCGCCTCTTCGCCGACAAGCGCAACAACGATTTCGCCGTTCTCCGCAACAGGTGTGCGGTGAACAATTAAAATATCGTCTGGAAAAATTCCTGCGTTAATCATACTTTCGCCCTGAACACGCAGAGCAAAAAGCTCTCTGCCCCTTTTTAAACTGTCGGGAACAGGCACATAACATTCAATATTTTCAACGGCAAGAATCGGATAACCTGCCGCAACTCTGCCCAAAACAGGAACATCGGTGCTTTTCTCCATACCGTTAATCTGAATACAACGGTTCACACCGTGTTCTCGTGAAATAAGACCTTTTTCTTCAAGTGCCTTGAGGTGGTGGTGAACGGTTGAGGTTGAACTCAACCCCGTTTTTTCGCAGATTTCACGAACTGACGGAACTCTGCCCTCGCCTGCACATTCTTTTAGATAATCGAAAATTTTCTGTTGGCTTTTGCTTAAAGGTTTCATATCGCAACGCCCCTTGATTGTAATTACACTATGATTGTACCATACAATTTCAGAAAAATCAAACATTTGTTTTATATTTTTTAAAAAATTTTTCATTTTGACGAATGAATGAACAAAATGCCCGAATTGTGTTTGATTAACAGAAAAAACAGATGCTTTTCATTCCGATTTCAAACAAAGTTCACACAGTTTTCATATTTGCGTTGTTTAATATAAGCGTACTCAGAAAGACGGAACCGCAACCGTCAGAGTATAATTGTTCTACCCTCCTCAATGCGAGTCGATTTAGAGACTCGTAATTGTACCCCTCATTTTTTAAAGAACATAAGAAAGCACCGAGTCGCCGCAAGCTCGGTGCTTTCGTCGTTTAAGGACAAAGTAATTGCAACACTGCAGCGGTGAACAATTACAAGGTCACGCTCGGGCATAATAGTTTTTAATATTACAAACTATCTACACGAACTAAAATAAACACGAACGAAAATAAACATAAACTAAAAAATTGAATTATCATCTGCACTATGATACAATATATATAGTAAAGTGAGGTGCTTGTATGCTTGAGAACAAACTCGGATTGACTTCTTCTGCGGAGCTTGCTCGTGAAGAGGAGCGAATCAGTAAGAAAAAGGCGGCAATGCTTTTTGAAAACCACATTCTTGACAACCTTGAAAGCGGAAAGTTTTCGACATTGCAGACAATCCACAAGTACCTTTTTGACGAAATCTACGATTTTGCAGGAAAGTTGAGAACCGTAAACATTGCAAAGGGCAATTTCAGATTTGCACCTTTGATGTACATTGAATCAGCTTTGAAAAACATTGATGAAATGCCACAGAGCAATTTTGATGAGATTATAGAAAAGTATGTCGAAATGAACATTGCACACCCATTCAGAGAGGGCAACGGTCGCAGTACACGAATCTGGCTTAACCATATGCTGAAAACGGAAATCGGCAAGGTTATCGACTGGAGCAAGGTTGACAAGGAAGATTATTTGCTTGCAATGGAGCGCAGTCCCATACGGGATATCGAGATAAAATATGTTCTGAAAAACGCATTGACCGATGAAATTGACAGCCGTGAGGTGTATATGAAAGGCATTGACCACAGCTATTATTATGAGGGCTACACAGCGTTTAAAGCGGACGAACTTTTGTAAATTCAAAATTGAAAATTGACGGCGAGCCGCCGTTCCCAGTCCGAGAAGATAGTCAGATAAAGAAATTGCATTGATGCCCGAAACCGCATTGATGCAATTTTTGTTTATATAAATGTTAATGTTTAATTGTAGCGGCGAACCGTGTTCGCCGCTACATATCTGAACATAAAAATAATGGACAGCAGAAATAAAATCTGCTGTCCGATTTGTTTTTTATACATATATAATTATTTTCTTTTTCTTGTGAACCAGTATATCAAGCCGAGCACAACGAGGAAACCGCCAAGGACACAACGGAAGATTATATTTAGCGTACCCTCAAACATCGGATAGCCTGCAAAGGTTCGCAGTCCGTACCAAACGGTCATAAAGATAAAGAACACAGCCATCAAAACTGCGAGCAAGCCTTGATGTTCGTGGCGATATTTGATTCCTATAATAATCATAAGAACGGCAAGAGCCGCCCAAAGCCATACATATATATTCTGAAGAAATTCGCCCATAAAATTCACCCTTATACATTATTATAAAATAGATTATAGAGTATCGCTTGCACATTGTCAAACCGTGTTATGTGATGATTTTCTGAAAACGAAAAATTTTTTTAAAAACGCTTGACTTTTACTGACTTTGGTATTATATTATGAGTATAGCAATTAGCACTCACCTATCGAGAGTGCTAAAACAGCAAAATCCGACACGAAATGAGGTGAACGGTATGGAGCTGGCTGAAAGAAAAAAGAAAATATTATCGGCAGTAATCGAGAGCTATATCAATACAGGCGAGCCGATTGGTTCAAAAGCGTTGATTAACGAAACGGGACTTGAGGTTTCATCGGCAACGGTGCGAAATGACCTTGCAGATCTTACAAACAAAGGCTACCTGATTCAGCCGCACACCTCGGCAGGAAGGATTCCAACGCTGCAGGGCTACAGATACTACATCGACAATCTGATGAAAATTACCCCCGTAACCCAAGGCGGACAGGAATATGTTGAGTCCGAGCTTTACAAAAGCGCAGATTCCCCCGAGAGTATTCTCAAAGAGGCAAGCGGTGTTATTTCAAGGCTGACAGGCTGCACGGCAGTAACAACAACACCTTCGGGTGAGGAAAGCAGAATCCACAGAATAAGATTTGTTCAGACGGGTTCGCACACGGCAATGGCTGTTGTGATTGCCTCAAACGGAATCATAAAAACAAAGCTGTTCCGTTGCGACTTTCTTTTGAATCCCGAACTTTTGACCGTGTTTGACAAGGCATTCAACGAAATCTTTTCGGGAATGAAGCTTTCATCGGTCAACCGACCGTTCATTCAAACAGCGGCGGCAAGGCTCGGTGAACTTTCAATGTTTACTCCGGGAGTGCTTGTGGCAATTATGGAGGCTTGTGAAACGGCAAAGGAAGTCAGCATTTATCTCAGCGGTGTGACAAAGCCATTGTTTATGTCCGATGTCAATTTTCTTAACGCACGAAATGTTATGGAGTTTTTGAACAACAGACACGACCTTGCGGAAATGCTTGAAAATCTTCCGCTCGACACCTCCGTCAGCATAGGCGGCGAAAACAGCAGAACAGAGCTTGCAGGGAGTGCGGTAATCTCCGCACGATACCGACTTGACGGCAATCCGTCAGGTGTGCTTGCGGTGATAGCACCCGTGAGAACGGACTACGCAAGAGCAATTTCAATTCTTGAATGTGTGTCCGAAAGCGTAAGCACTCTCATTGATGAGCTGATAGAAATATGATAAATAAAAATCCTTGAAGGAGGATAAAGATGACTAAGAAAAAATCCGAGAAAACCGAAGAAAAAAAGGTTTCCGAAGAAACAGTCGCAGAAGAAACTAAGGCTGAAAATACCGAAGAGCCTGCGAAGGATGAAAATGCAGACAAAATCAAGACTCTTGAAGATGAGCTTTCGGCACAGAAGGATAAGTATATGCGACTTGCCGCCGAGTACGACAATTACCGCAAAAGAACGGCAAACGAAAAGCTTTCAATCTATGACGATGCAACTTCAAAGGCTTGTATCGAGCTTCTTCCCGTTGCAGACAGCGTAACGCTTGCTCTTGCAAATCTGAAAGACGCCGACCCCGATATCATCAAGGGTATTGAGCTTATTTCAAATCAGCTTGCAAAGAGCTTTGAAAAGCTAAAGATTGAGTCCTACGGCAAAGCAGGTGATGCATTCGATCCGAACTTGCACAATGCGGTTTCAAAGATTGAGGACGAAAACCTCGGTGCCGACACAATCGCAGCCGTTTATCAGACAGGTTACAAAATCGGTGACAAAATTATCCGTCACGCAATGGTACAGGTTGCCAACTGTGACTGATTTCATATATAAATATTCAGCAGAAAACACACAAACAAAAACAATTAAAAATTCAATTGGAGGAATTTATCATGGCTAAGACAATAGGTATAGATTTAGGTACAACAAACTCATGCGTAGCAGTTATCGAAGGCGGCGAGCCTGTAGTTATCGCTAACGCAGAAGGCGCAAGAACAACTCCGTCTGTTGTTGCTTTTTCAAAAGATGGTGAAAGAATGGTTGGTCAGGTTGCCAAGCGTCAGGCTATCACAAACCCTGACAGAACAGTTGCATCAATCAAGAGAGAAATGGGTACTGCTCACAAGGTAACAATTGACGGCAAGAGCTACACACCGCAGGAGATTTCGGCAATGATTCTTCAGAAGCTCAAATCGGACGCAGAGGCTTACCTCGGCGAAACAGTTACACAGGCAGTTATCACAGTTCCTGCATACTTCACAGACGCACAGCGTCAGGCTACAAAGGATGCCGGTAAGATTGCAGGTCTTGATGTTAAGAGAATCATCAACGAGCCTACAGCAGCCGCTCTTTCATACGGTGTAGATAAGGAAAAAGACCAGAAGGTTATGGTATATGACCTCGGCGGCGGTACATTTGATGTATCTATCATCGAAATGGGCGACGGTGTTCAGGAAGTACTTGCAACAGCAGGTAACAACCGTCTCGGCGGTGATGACTTCGATAAGAGAATCATCGACTGGATGGTTGCATCATTCAAGACAGAAACGGGCATTGACCTTTCACAGGATAAGGTTGCAATGCAGAGATTAAAAGAGGCTGCCGAGAAGTCAAAAATTGAACTTTCAGGTGTTACAACTTCTAACATCAACCTCCCGTTTATCACAGCAGACCAGACAGGTCCTAAGCACCTTGACCTTACTCTTACAAGAGCAAAGTTTGACGAACTCACATCAGACCTCGTAGAAGCTACAATGGGTCCTGTAAGATCGGCTCTTCAGGATTCAGGCCTTCAGATTGGTCAGATTGACAAGGTTCTTATGGTTGGCGGTTCTTCCAGAATCCCTGCTGTTCAGGACGCTGTTAAGAAGCTTATCGGCAAAGAGCCGTTCAAGGGCATCAACCCTGATGAATGTGTTGCTATTGGCGCAGCTATCCAGGCAGGCGTACTCGGCGGTGAAGTTGAAGGACTTCTCCTCCTCGATGTAACTCCGCTTTCACTCGGTGTTGAAACAATGGGCGGTGTTATGACAAAGATTATCGACAGAAACACAACAATCCCAACAAAGAAGAGCCAGATTTTCTCAACTGCCGCTGATAATCAGACACAGGTTGAAATCAATGTTCTTCAGGGTGAGCGTGAATTTGCCCGTGATAACAAGCAGCTCGGTCTTTTCGCTCTCACAGGCATTGCTCCTGCAATGCGTGGTATTCCGCAGATTGAAGTAACATTTGATATTGATGCCAACGGTATCGTTAATGTATCTGCAAAAGACCTCGGTACAGGCAAAGAACAGAAGATTACAATCAGTAACTCAACTTCAATGAGCAAGGAAGATATCGACAAGGCTGTTAAGGAAGCTGAACAGTTTGCCGCAGAGGACAAAAAGCGCCGTGAGGCAGTTGATGCTAAGAACGAGGCTGAAAACATTGTTTATCAGGCAGAAAAGCTCGTCAGCGAAAGCGGTGACAAGATTCCCGAGGATGACAAGAACGCAATCAACACAAAGGTTGCAGCTCTTAAAGAGGCTATCTCAAAGGACGATGCCGCACTCATCGGCACAGCTAAGGAAGACCTCCAGAAGACTCTTAACGATGCTGCCGCTAAGCTTTATCAGCAGGCTGCTCCGCAGGGCGGTGCTCCCGATATGAACGGTGCTCAGCCAAACGGCGGTAATCCTACAGGCAACAACGGCGGAGATCCTAACGTATATGACGCTGATTTCACCGATGTTGACGATAACAAGTAATTTATGTTAGAATAACATATAGTCAAAGGAGCTGTTATATGGCGGCTCCTTTTGGCTGTATAAGACGATAACCGGCTTGCAATATTGCGTGATTTCGGTATTTTTACAAAGGTGAGAGTAATATGGCAGACAAAAGAGACTACTACGAGGTGCTTGGCGTTCAAAAGGGCGCAAGCGACGATGAAATAAAAAAGGCATACAGAGCCTGTGCCAAAAAATATCACCCGGATTTGCATCCCGGCGATAAAGAATGTGAGGAAAAATTCAAGGAAGTAAACGAGGCTTATGAGGTTCTTTCCGACTCCGATAAAAAGGCTCGTTACGATCAGTTCGGTCACGCAGGCGTTGATTCCAACTACGGTGCAGGTGCAGGCGGAGCAGGAAGTCCGTTCGGTCAGGGTATTGATATTGACGATATCTTCTCCAGCTTTTTCGGCGGATTCGGCGGCAGACGCTCCAACAATGCAAATGCTCCTATGCGTGGCAGTGATATTGAAACTACGGTTTACATTTCATTTGAAGAGGCGGCAAAGGGCTGCAAGCAGACAATAAACTATTCATGCGTAACAACCTGTGATGCCTGTCACGGAACAGGCGCTCAGCCCGGCACAAGCCCCAAGACCTGTTCGTCATGCGGCGGTTCAGGCAGGGTAACAATCAACCAGAGAACACCTTTCGGTGTTGTTCAGACTCAGCGTACCTGTGATGCCTGTCACGGCAGAGGTAAGATTGTTGACAATCCTTGTAAAAAGTGCGGCGGTTCGGGCAAACAGCGCAAGAACAAGACTGTTGATGTAACGATTCCGGCAGGTATCAAGGATCAGCAGATTCTTAATGTAAGCGGCAGAGGTAACTCAGGTACAAACGGCGGTCCTGCAGGCGACCTTCATGTTTATGTAAATGTTCGTCCGCACCCTGTTTTTGAACGCAGAGGTGACGATGTGTGGTGCGAAGTTCCGATAACCTTTACACAGGCGGCTCTCGGAGCAGATGTTGTCGTTCCTACTCTTGACGGCAAGGTTTCCTACACGGTTCGTGAGGGTACACAGCCGGGTGATGTGTTCAGACTCAAGGGCAAGGGTATTCAGCGACTCGGCGGCAGAGGCAGAGGCGACCAGTATGTAAGAGTTACCGTTGAAGTTCCGAAGAATCTTAACGGCAAGCAGAAAGAGCTTATCAAACAGCTTGACGGTGCAACAGGCGACAAGAACTACGCAAAACGCAGAAACTTCTTTGATAAAATCAAGAAGATGTTCAACGAGTAACACAGAATAAATAAGATTTGTGGGGCATTTGTCCCCACAAATTTTTTATACGGCGTGTCGCCGCTCCAAATTCGTGAAGATAAGCAGTATTGTTATTATTTGCACAATTTCGTAGGGGCGGATATTATCCGCCCGCAAGTAACGGTACAGATTGTATGTAAAATCAAATTTTATAAACGGCACAAATTTACCGTTATTTTGTAGGGGCGAACACGGTTCGCCTGCCGTGTGCATTGCACACGATTGAACGCCATGCGTTCAAAATGAACAGACAGTTTTGTTTAAATCAAAAAAATTGATTTAAACAAATAATATCATCAAAGTCGGCGGATAATATCCGCCACTGCATTACAAACAAAAATATCGGCATAAAATGCCCGTGAATCAGAGGTTAAAATGGAATCCTGGACAGAAATAAAAATATCCGTTGACGCAAAGGATATTGACAGAGCAAGTGATATTGCAAATGTCGTAGTCCCCTACGGCATCTATATTGAAGATTACACAAACCTTGAGCAAGAGGTTGAGGACATTGCCCATATTGACCTTATTGACGAGGATTTGCTTGCAAAGGACAGAAACAAGGCTTTTGTTCACATTTATCTTGAACCCGATGTTTCGCCGTCAGAGGCGGTTGCATTCCTTTCGGAACGCTACAATGCGGAGGGTATAAAGCATTCAATTGAACTTCTTGACTGCCTTGAAGAGGATTGGAGAAACAACTGGAAGAAATATTTCAACCCGATTGAAGTCGGTGAAAAACTTCTTATCCGTCCGAGCTGGCGAGATGATTACGATGCCGGCAACCGCAAAGTTCTCAACATTGATCCGGGCCTTGCGTTCGGCACGGGCGGTCATGAAACCACAAGGCTTTGCCTTGAAATGTGTGAAAAGTACCTTAAAGAGGGCGATTCTGTTCTTGATGTGGGTTGCGGCAGCGGTATTCTCGGTATTGCAACATTGCTTTTGGGTGCAGACCGTGCCGTCGGTGTTGACATTGACGAAACTGCGGTGAGAACTGCGGCTGAAAACGCAGAAATCAACGGCGTTGCAGACCGTTTTACGGCTATCTGCGGCAGCTTTACCGACAAGGTCGAGGGCAAGTATGACATTGTTCTTGCCAATATTGTTGCCGATGCGATTATGTTTCTCTCAAAGGGCATTAAGGACTTTATGAAGGACGATGCCGTTTACATTATGAGCGGTATCATCGACACTCGTGCCGAAGAAGTCAAGGCGTCCGTAAGTCAGTATTTTGACATCATCGAAGAACATCTTGACAACGGCTGGGCTTGCTTTGCCGCACGGCGTGCCGCCGTTCCCAATTCGTGAAGATAGTATGATGATGTTAATATATAGATAAGGAAACGGCTTTAGCTGTTCCGCTTTTAAGACAGATTATTTTTGGTAACCGCCTTGTATTCGCAGTACAGGGCGGTTATTTCTTTATGGTAAACACAATAAAAAATGTTTTGTTTGTATTCAAGTGGGCTGCCCTACGGAAAAATTTGTTTGCAGGATTCACTTTACAGTCATTTTGCGTCACTATAATATGGGTGTAAAATGAATTTGGAGGTATATTTTATGGAAATTCTGAAAGTTGAAAATCTTACAAAAACCTACGGAAGCGGTGAAAACCTTGTCAATGCGGTTGACGATGTTTCATTCTCGGTTGAAAAGGGCGAATTTGTTGCCATTGTCGGTGCAAGCGGCAGCGGCAAGTCAACTCTTCTTCATCTCATCGGCGGTGTTGACCGTCCCACAAGCGGAAAAATTTTTGTTGACGGCAACGATATAAGCAAAATGAATGATGACAAGCTTGCCGTATTCCGCCGCAGACAGGTGGGCATTGTCTATCAGTTCTACAATCTTATCCCGATTCTGACTGTTGAAGAAAACATCACGCTCCCCTGTGACCTTGACGGCAGAGGTGTTGACAGAGAAAGACTTGAGATGATTCTTGATTCGTTCGGACTGCGTGCAAGAAGAAAACACCTTCCAAACCAGCTTTCGGGCGGTCAGCAACAGAGAACATCTATTGCCAGAGCGCTCATTAACAATCCGTCTCTTGTGCTTGCCGACGAACCGACAGGCAACCTTGATTCAAAGTCAAGCGAAGAGGTTATGAGTATGCTCAAAATGTGCAATCAGAGTTACGGACAGACTGTTATAATGATTACGCACAACCTTGACATTGCAAAACAGGCAGACAGAATCATAACAATCAGCGACGGCAAAATCGTTGAGGAGGGTTGATTATGAAACTTCTCAACAAGCTTACTCTTAAAAACCTGCGGCTTAACAAGGTGCGTACAATTGTTACAATCGTGGGAATTATGCTCTCGGCGGCACTTATTACGGTAGTTTCGGGAATGGCACTCAGCGGCCGACAGACTATGATTGACGGTCAGACGGAATGGTCGGGCAATTATGATGTTGCACTTGATATTATCGACACCGCAAAAATTGATAAAATCCGACAGAACCGTAATGTTGAAAATGCTTTTTATAAGGAAAGACTGGGATTTTCCAAGGCAACAGTTGCCGATAATGCCGAATACGGATATGCCGTTACCGCAATCAGCAAAAATGCATTTGACGGTTGCTTTAAGTTAAAATTTAAAAAAGGCAGTTTCCCGACAAATTCAAACGAAGCTGTTGTTACAGGTGCGTTTAAAAACACTGACGGAAAAGATGTAAAAGTCGGTGATAAAATTACGCTTGAACTCGGAGTGCTTAAAAGTACAGACGGAAAGGTTCTTGGAGAAAGCGAGTTGCTTGACCTGTCGCCAAAGAGATTCAAAGAATCTAAAATAACCGATAAAAAGCAAAAGACATATACAATAACAGGAATTATCGAAAATCCGAACACAAGTGAGCTGAACAATCCTTCCTCCTGTTTCGGAATATATACCGTTTCTGATGAGAAATCACCTGTTGAGGCAATCAGAACAAAGCATATGAATAAGCTGTATATCGCCTATACTCCTCAGAGTGAAGGCGATTATCTTCAAAATACAGCGGATATTTTAGGCTTTAAAGCTGATGATATGAGTAATGTAATCAGCGATGAAATTTCACCCGAAGATCAGCAGACTTCCGGAATAAACGGTTATAGCTTTAACACGACACTTCTCGCTATGAAAGGCTACGGCGGAAGTGAAGGTACAAATGTAATGATTTTCAGCCTTGCCGTTATTATCATTATTATAGTAATGCTTGCAAGCGTGTTTGTAATTCGCAACAGCTTTGCAATTTCAATTACAGAGAAAACGAGTATGTACGGTATGCTTGCGTCGGTCGGTGCAACCAAAAGGCAAATCCGCAGAAATGTGCTTTTTGAGGGATTCATTCTCGGCTTAATCGGTATTCCTCTCGGCATACTTCTCGGACTCGGTATAAACGCAATTCTTATTACAATACTCAACAGCGTTCTCGGTGATGTGCTGAGCGGTGCAAAATTTGTATTTGTAACCCCTACAATTCCGATTATTTGTGCAATTGTTCTTTCGGCTGTTACTATATTCTGTTCATCATTCTTCATTGCACTTCGTGCGTCAAGAATTCCGCCCCTTGTTGCAATCAGAGGCAACAAGGATATCAAGGTAAAGAATAACAAGCCGTACCGCACATCTAAGCTTACCAAAAAACTCTTTGGAGTGGGCGGTGAAATTGCTTCAAAGAGCCTTAAACGCAGCAGAAAAAAGTACCGCACAACGGTTATCTCAATTGTAGTCAGCGTTGCAATGTTCATTGCAGTTTCGGCATTTATGGACTACGGAATGACATTTACAGACCATTACTACGGCAATACCGACTACAGCTATATGGTTTCGGGCATTGATGCAAATCAGGCTCAGACAATTGAAAAAATGCCTGAAATCGAAAATTATCTGACAGTCGGTTTACAGTACGGTTATGTGTCGGCAGATGTGCCTGTTAACGAATGCGGAGAAAATTTCCTTTATGACAATGCTGACGGTACAAAGTCATTCAGCGTGGAATTTCTTGAGTTTGAACACGATACCTTTGTTCAGATTTGCAGGGAATTAAAACTTGATTACAACAAGGTCAAGGGCGGTGTACTTGTGTATTCTGAGGTAACTCCCTATAATATGGAAAATATGGAAGGCACCGGAGAGCCAATGAAGCTGTTCGGCAAAACCGCTCCGACAAAGTTTATCGTTTACGGAAATGATGATAACGGAAATGAGCTGATAGCAGGCAAATTAAAGGTTTCGTCAGTGTTTGATGAAATTCCAAAGTCGGCTGATTCTGTAATCGGCGAAGGAACAATTTTCGGTCAGGGATTGATAATCGGTGAACAGGGTGTAATCTCCCCTCAGCTTGGCGAACACGGATGCTATATCACCCTCTATGCCAATACATCAGACCACACTTCGCTTACAAGTCGTATTGAGTCTATGTCGGGTACAGGTGACTCGGAAAGCTATATTTCTATTTATGACTCTGAAGAAATTGTAAGACAGTTCAATGCCGTTATGCTGATTGTCGGAATATTTGTTTACGGTTTTATCGGTGTTATCTCGCTCATCGGACTTACAAACATTTTCAACACAATCTCAACCAATATGCAGTTGAGGAGCAAGGAATTTGCATCGCTTAAATCCATCGGTATGACAAAGAAAGAATTTAACCGTATGATTCGCCTTGAAAGCCTTATGTACGGCATAAAATCTTTGATTATCGGTATCCCTCTCGGCGTTCTCGGTGTATTTGCAATCTTCTCGGCATTTTCAAACGGCAATGTTCCAATGAGCTTTGTATTCCCGTGGAAAGCTATATTGATTAGCATTGCGGCTGTAATTATTGTAGTATGGCTGATTATGAAATACTCAATTTCAAAGGTTAATAAACAAAATATTATTGAAACAATCCGAAATGACAACATATAAGTGCTGAGTTCAGTCAACGGACTGCATTTTGTTGAAATTTGTTGACAATAGTTTTACACTCTGTTATAATGTAGCTGTAACAACAGATACCACAATATTTTGTATGTTTTCATTGCTGACGGGCGGATTATTGATTTAATCCGCCCGAATTTCATTTTTGGAGGACTTTTTGTGAAAATTCTTCTTATTGAGGACAACCGTGCAATTTCAAAAGGACTTGTTTACACTCTTGAACAAAACGGCTTTGAGGTTGCGTTGTGCGAAAATGCCGAATCAACCCTTAACTCTCTCGGCGGTGACTTTGACCTTTTTATTGTTGATGTGTCGCTTCCCGACGGCAACGGTTTTGAACTTTGTGACGAGATAAAAAGAGTGTGCGAAGCTCCCGTGATTTTTCTCACAGCACTTGACGATGAGGACAGCATTGTAAAAGGCTTTGACCTCGGAGCGGAGGACTACATAACAAAACCGTTTTCAAGCCGTGAGCTTCTTGCAAGAATTAAACGAATCACCAAAAAGCTCGACAAAACTATGACTATGAATTTTGGCGACATCAGCATTGATTTTGACAAAAAACAGGTTTGCAAAAACGGCAATCCGATTGTGCTTACGGCGCTTGAGTACCGCCTGTTTGCAATGCTTGCCAAAAACAGCGGCAAGGTGCTGACCCGTGAACAGATTCTTGAACGCATATGGGATTTGTCGGGGAATTATGTTGAGGACAACACGCTGACCGTGTACATAAAAAGACTTCGCAAAAAACTTGATACAAATATGATTAAAACCGTAAAGGGCCTTGGTTACAGGCTGGAGGTATAATGAAAAACACATCAAAATTTCTTGCGGTAATGCTTGCGATAACGGGACTTTTCTGTTGTGCCGTTGCAGTAGGCATCAGTGCAGGCTTTAACGCTGTTCGTGAAAGCACAGATAAAAAGATAATTGCCGTTGCGGAAAAGGTTAGGGAACAATATCCCGACATTTCGGAAAAGGAGCTTGCTCAAATTTTGAACAGCGATACTGCTGGCATAAAAGGCGACTTTGCCAAGTACGGAATTAAATTTGAAAACGGCTGGGTTGACATTCAGAGCGGAAGTTATGCAACGATTACAATTGTGATTGCAACCGCAGGTGTTTGTGTGTTCGGAATTTTGCTCTGCGTTGTGTTCATAAGATACTGCAAAAAGCAAAAGCGACAGCGACTTGAAATTGTAAAATGTCTTGAAAAAATCAACAACCGAGAGTACGACCTCGACCTTGACGGCTCAACCGACGACGATATGTCGCTGTTAAAGCAGGAGATTCAAAAAACAACGGTAATGCTTCGTGAGTATGCCGACAATTCAATGCGAGAGAAAGAAATCCTAAAAAATTCGCTTGCCGACATTTCACATCAGCTCAAAACACCGCTGACTTCAATTTTGATTACAACCGAAAATATCCTTGATGACGATGATATGCCCGTTGAAATCAGACGGGATTTTGTTATGGATATAGCGCATAATGCCCATTCGATAAATTTTCTTGTAAAAAGTCTGCTCACGCTCTCAATGCTTGATTCGGGAACTGTTAAATTGAAGTTTGGAGATGTGTCGGTTGAAAAAATAATTGACGAGTGCATTTCACGCACAGAGGTTCTTGCCGATATCCGTGATGTGAGAATTGAAAAAACCGTCAAAAATGATTTTATGCTTAATTGCGATTTTCGCTGGATTTGCGAAGCAGTTTCAAATATCGTTAAGAACTGCATTGAGCATACCGACGGCGGTTATGTCAGAATTTCTGCCGAAAGGAACAGCATGTATTCGGAAATCATCATAAGCGACAACGGATGCGGAATCAGCCCGAAGGATTTGCCCCACATTTTTGAGAGGTTCTATAAGGCACAAAATTCGTCCCCGTCAAGCGTCGGCATAGGTCTGTCGCTTGCAAAATCAATTGTTGAAAAAACAGGCGGATATATTACCGCAGATTCCAAACTCGGCGTCGGCTCAACCTTTAAACTCAGATTTTTGAATGTAAGACTGAAGTAAATGGAAAATTGACGGCGAGCCGCCGTTCCCCTTTCGAGAAGATAGTAAGCAATAGAAATTGTATCAGTTGCCCGAATCAGGCATTGATACAATTTTTTGCTTTATATAAAAGGTAATGTTTAATTGTAGGGGTAGTCTTGCACAAACAATCACAAATCTACGCTCGGGAATTTTAACATTGACACTAATTGAACTATCTTCACGAACGAAAAATTTTTACAAAAATAAAAATGCCCTAAAAGTAATTTTACATAAATTTTCAGTGCTAAGATTGTACAACTTGCTATTTTTACAAAATAAAGGGATTATGTGTAGTTTTTGTGAGAGTTTTGTGATAAAATTAAATTGTCTAGGGATGTTTGACCCTATGTTTTAAAAGCTTTGAAAGGAGTAATCAAACAATGAAAAAAAGAAGTATGAAGAGAGCACTCAGTGCCGTATTGACACTTTGTATGGCTCTCCCCGGTGCTTCCGTAGCATTTGGTTCGGCAAGTGCTGCAACAGTTTCCGATGACAGCAGCACATCTGCATCATCAACTGCCGCAGGATCACTTGTTGAAGATGACGGCTTTACTTGGGATAATGCCAATGTGTATTTCCTGCTTACCGACCGTTTTAAGAACGGAAACACCGCAAATGACCATTCATACGGCAGAACACTTGACAAGGACGGCAAACCGCTTGACGGCTGGGATACAAACCCCGGTACATTCCACGGCGGCGACTTTGCAGGTGTTACTCAGTCAATTGAAGAGGGTTATTTTGATAACCTCGGTGTAAATGCAATTTGGATCTCAGCTCCGTATGAGCAGATTCACGGCTATTGTGATTCAGGTAAGGGCTTTGCTCACTACTCATATCACGGCTACTATGTTCTTGACTATACCGAAACCGATGCAAACTTCGGTACAAAAGAGGAGTTCAAAACTCTCGTTGACACAGCACATGAGCACGGTATCAGAGTTATCATGGATATCGTAATGAACCACACAGGCTACAACACCGTTGCAGATATGGAGGAGTTCGGCTTCGGTACTCTCCTTGACGGTGCAACAGACTTCAAATACAAGCTCACAGATGTAGGTGAAGTAAACGACCACATTGACTATAAAACATCAGAAGAAGACTGGGGCAAATGGTGGAGCAATGACTGGATCCGCAGCGGTCTTCCCGGATATACAGAGGGTGCCGGCGGTGATCTTACAATGTCACTCAGCGGACTTCCCGACTTCAGAACAGAGCAGACAAAGGATGTTAAAATTCCTCCGATCCTCAAAACAAAGTGGACTCAGGAAGGTACATATGCTCAGAAGCTCGCAAAATACGGTGAATCAAACACAGTAACAGGCTACCTTTCAACCTGGCTTTCAGAGTGGGTTAGGGAGTACGGTGTTGACGGTTTCCGTTGCGATACTGCAAAGCATGTTGATAAGGCTTCTTGGAACCAGCTCAAGCAGGCTTGTGTTTCTGCTCTCAGAGAGTGGAGATCCAACAACAAGGGCAAAGTAGGTGCTGACTGGAAAGAAGATTTCTGGATGACAGGCGAGCATTGGGATCACGGTGTAGGTTACGACACATACTATTCCGAGGGCGGCTTCGACTCAATGATTAACTTCGCAGTTACAGGCGGCGGTGCTCTTGCAAGCGGTAGTGTTGCAAGCACATATCAGGGCTATGCAGACCAGATTAACACAAAGGAAGGCTTCAACGTTCTTTCATTTATGTCATCACACGATGAAACACTTACCCGTGGTGATGAGAACACAATGCTTTACAATGCGGCTGCATTCCTCCTTCTCCCGGGCGGAATTCAGATTTTCTACGGTGACGAAACCAACCGTCCTCTCTATCCCGGCGTTGCATTTGACGGTTACGGCGGATCGGGTCACGCACTCAGAAGTGATATGAACTGGAACGACATGGACAAAACTCTTCTTGCTCAGTGGCAGAAGGTTGGTCAGTTCCGTAACAAGCATGTATCTATCGGTGCCGGCGCAAATGTTAAGCTCTCAGCTACAAGCGGTGTTGCTTTCGGCCGTACATACGATAAGAACGGCGTAACAGATCAGGCAGCTGCAGTAATCGGCTGTAACAAAAATTCAAGCGTAACTGTTGATGTTTCAACTCTTTGGGAAGACGGCAGCTATGTAATCAATACTTATGACAACTCATCTTCAGTTGTTACTGACGGTAAGGTAACTTTCAACAGCGGTGTAAACGGCACAATCCTTATGGAAAATGCTGACGGTCAGCCGCTTGTATCAATCACAGGCGAACCGAAGTTCTACGGCACAGAGCAGGTTACTGTTTCTCTCAAGGAATGCGACAGCGCAAAGGTTTCTGTTGACGGCGGTAACAAGTTTGTTGTTAAGGACGGCGACACATTCACAATCGGTCAGACAGCTTACAAGAACGATACAATCGAAGTAACTGTTGAGGCTACAAACGACAAGGCAAGCTCAGAGGCTAAATTCACATTCCTCAAGATTGGCGAAAACGACGAAAAGCCTACAACCAGCCCGACACAGAGCACAACTGTTCCCGGTCCGACAGCAAGTCAGACATCAAAGCTTACAATCAAGAGCACAGCAGGCGCTCCGAATGTTTACGCTTGGACAGGTGCAAGCACAGCACTCAACGGTGCATGGCCGGGTCAAAAGGCAGCAGCCGTTTCAGGTCAGGCAAACACATATGAACTCACACTTCCTGTTTCAGCCGACAAGTCATTCAACGTTGTTCTCAACAACGGCAGCGGCACACAGTCAGGCGATATCACAGGTCTTTATGACGGTGCTGTTCTCGAAATCCAGAACGGCAACTACTCATCGGTTAAGACAGTAACCAACGGTAATCAGCAGGGAGGCGGCGGCGATCCAGAGCCTGCAGAGGGTTCTGTTTCCGTAACAATCAAGCCTTACAGCCCATCTGCAAGCTACAAAATCTATGCTTGGAATGATACACAGAAGTTCACAGGCACATGGCCGGGTGTTGCTCTTACAGAAAAAGATTCTGACGGCAACTATGTTGTTAAGTTCGATAATGTTGACGAAGTAAACATTATTCTCAGCAGCGGTTCAGGTCAGACAGCAGATATCACAGGCGTTAGAGACGGCGCTACAATCGAAATTACAAACGAAGGTTGTACAACATACAAGCTTACATCAAAGCCAATCGTTGTTTCACCTTATGAATCACTCAAGAAAGAAGCAAGAAAGATTCTTGCTATGACAGCATCAGACTACACAGCAGAGAGCTGGGCAAATGCTCAGAAGGTTCTCAAGTCAGCCGAGGCTATGATTAAAGCAGGCGAAGACGCTACAACAGCTGAAGCTATGAATGCTATGATTGCAGACCTCAAGTCAGCTCAGAAGGCACTTGTACTTGCTCCTGCAACACTTACATATGCCGTTGCAGGCAAGAGCGTTGTATCAGGTGTTACAGCCAGCGCTGCAAAGGTAACTGTTACAGTTGACGGTAAGACATATACTGCTACTGCAGACGATGTAACAGGTGCATTCACAGTTGCAACATCAGCTCTCAAAACAACAAGCACAATCAAGGTTGACGCAACAAGAAACGGCGTAAACGGCACATACTCATATGCTATGAAGAACGGCGACATCAAGAGCGGCATTGTTCCAACAAGTCCGATCCCACCGACACAGCCGACAACTTCAGCTCAGCCAACCACAGCTAAGCCGACAACAGCTCAGCCGACAACAGCTCAGCCGACAACAGCTCAGCCTACAACACAGCCTGCTACAACTCAGCCGGCAACAGAGCCTACAACTGTTCCTTCACAGACACTCACAGTAAATGCAACATCCAACTACTTCGGTTCTGCAACAAAGACCGAGGGCAAAGTGGGCGACAAGGTAACAGTTCTTTACAAGCTCAATGCAAATATGGGTATCGTTGACGGTCAGTGGACTGTTAAGTATGACACAAGCAAGCTTAAGTTCAGTATGGCAGACAACAAGGCTGACGGTAGCCAGACAATTATGCCGAGCCAGTCAAACCTTGTTTACAATGCTTATAACAATGTAATTAAGGGTAACTTTACTAACCCACAGAATCCTACAAAGTACAACGGTGACACATACATTTCACTTACTTTCCAGATTATCGGTACAGGCAGTGCGAGTGTATATCTTGACACAGAGTATCTTACAGTAGGCTATGTTGTAAACAACAAGCTTTATCAGCAGTCAATTGTTGACAACAGCAAGGTTCGTGATATATCAGGCATTGCAGGCTTTGAAAATGTTAAATTAGATGCAACAACTGCATTCGCAAGCGGTGTTCTCATCGGCGATGTTGATATGGACGGCAAGATTACAGTTGCCGATGCAACACTCGTTCAGAAGTATGTCACAGAGCATCTTGCATTCACAGATCAGCAGTTCACAGCAGCAGATGTTGATAAGAACGGCATACTCACAGTTAAGGATGCTACTCTCATTCAGAAGTTTGTATCTCACCTTATCAGCAGCTTTGATTAAGCTGAATAAAATTTGATATATCGTTCCATTTAGTCGATATTACAGGGAATGCCCCTCACATTATGTGAGGGGCATTTTCCATTGCGCATTTTTCAAAAAAAGGCAGACAACCGTGTGATTGTCTGCCTGATTCTGTATATGAAATTTTAAGTTCAGATTACTTTTTTACAAGAACCTTTGTGATTTCGCTGATGTACATTTTGTGGAAATCATTGTTATACCACTTGTCAACGCTGTCGTGGTCTGTAATGCTCTCGGCATTAAGATCCTGAGCATACATTTTTTTACATTCGAGAACAAGCTTTGCCTCTTCAAAATATACAGAGCCGTTTTCGGTGAATGCAGGAGTAAGACCTGTTTCCTTTACCTTGTCATAATCCTTGCCGCTCTTTGAGCCGCAGAACTTGAGGGCATCTCTGTACTTTTCGTCAAAAAAGCTCATTGTATAGCGGTCGCCGTTTTCCATAAATGCAAATGTGTATCTCTGCGGACGAATAAAGGTAAATACAACGGGCTTACCCCACATAATACCTACACCGCCCCAGCTTATTGTCATTGTGTTGAATTTTTCCTTGTCACCTGCAGTAACAAGCGCCCAGTCGTCACCGATAAGCTTAAACGGACTTTCAACAATTTCTTTCGGATTTATCTCTTTAAATGCTGACATATAAATCTTCCTTTCATAATGTTTAATCTGTTAAAAACAGTATAACAAAAATATGTTAAAAATTCAATCTTCATTTATTTTGACTTTATCTGAATATATGCGGTGTGTAATTATGATTATGTTGTTTGTAAACTGAATAAAATGAAAAATATGCAAAATGGTTGTATATATATGTATGAATATGCAAAAACAAATGAATAAAGTGAATATTCATTTTTTGTGAATATATGCATTCTTCTGAAAATGAACGCCGAAAGCTGCACGGTAATCGCCAAAAATACCGATAATACAGCGATAAAGCGACAGATTTCGGTCAAATTGCACCCTGAAATACAAATTTGAAAAAACATTGAATATTTATTCAAAAAACACTTGATTTTTTGAAAACAGAGTGTATAATGTAAGAGTAATAAAAATTAAAGCAAAGGAAACACCGACAAAATGTGTTCCCAAATTCTGGAGGAATTAAAAATGGCTGACAATAAGATTAAAAAGGTAGTTCTTGCATATTCAGGCGGTCTTGATACTTCAATCATCATTCCGTGGCTTAAAGAAAACTACGACAACTGCGAGGTTATCGCTGTTTCGGGTGATGTTGGACAGGGTACAGAGCTTGACGGTCTTGAAGAAAAGGCTATCAAAACAGGTGCATCAAAGCTTTACATTGAAGACCTCAACAAGGAATTTGTTGACGAATATATCATTCCCACAGTAAAAGCAGGTGCTGTTTACGAGGGAAAGTACCTCCTCGGCACATCCTTTGCCCGTCCTATCATCGCAAAAAGACTCGTTGAAATTGCAAAGGCAGAAGGCGCTGACGCAATTTGCCACGGCTGCACAGGCAAGGGCAACGATCAGGTTCGTTTTGAGCTTGCTATCAAGGCTTACGCTCCCGATATGAAGATTATCGCTCCTTGGAGAACATGGGAATTCAAGAGCCGTGAGGATGAGATTGAGTATGCTGAAAAGCACAATATTCCGCTCAAGATTAACCGTGAAACAAACTATTCAAAGGATAAGAACCTCTGGCATTTAAGCCACGAAGGTCTTGATCTTGAAAATCCTGCAAATGAGCCGATGTACAATAAGGAAGGCTTCCTTGAACTCGGTGTTTCACCTGAGCAGGCTCCCGATAAGGCAGAGTATGTAACTCTTACATTTGAAAAGGGCGTTCCCACAAAGCTTAACGGCGAGGCTATAGACAGCGTTGAACTCATTAAGGAACTCAACAAAATCGGCGGCAGAAACGGTGTAGGTATCACAGATATCGTTGAGAACCGTCTTGTCGGTATGAAGGCTCGTGGTGTTTATGAAACTCCCGGCGGTACAATCCTCTATGCTGCTCATGCAAAGCTTGAGGAAATCTGCCTTGACAAGGACACACTTCACTACAAGCAAAATGTTGCAAATGCTTTTGCAGAGCTTGTTTATGACGGCAAGTGGTACACACCTCTCCGTGAGGCCCTCTCAGCTTTCGTTGACAGCACTCAGGAGTATGTAACAGGTGATGTAAAACTTAAACTCTATAAGGGCAACATCATTGATGCAGGCGTAACAAGCCCGTATTCACTCTATGACGAGGAAATTGCTACTTTTGACGAAGATCAGGTTTATGACCAGAACGACAGTGCAGGCTTCATCAACCTCTTTGGTCTTCCAATCAAGGTTCGTGCAAAGAAAGGCCTTATCAAATAATTAAATCTTTGATTTGCATACATAATCGGGGGCAGGGAATTTCTCTGCCCCGATAAGTGTTTATTACACCTTTTTATTTTTATGCGATTTTATGCGTTTAATCCTTATATTTTGGTGCAAAGAAAGCCGTTTGTCAATTGTAGCGGCGTTCAACGAACGCCAATCGTTTTGGCTGTAAAACCAAAACGAACAGATGTGAATATATAATTGCATAACAATAAGCAGATGAATTGAATTAAGTCGAAACGATTGTACAATCGTTTCGATTGGCAATCACTGATTGCCGCTACTGTATGGCAGTCGATTTGCCCATACAATCTATATGTAAGGAGAAATAATAATGCAGCTTTGGAAGGGACGCTTCAAAAAGGAGCTTTCAAAAACTACTAACGATTTTAACAGCTCGATTTCATTCGACAGCAGAATGTACAAAGAGGACATCGAGGGCAGCATTGCCCACGCAACAATGCTCGGCAGATGCGGCATTATTAAAGAAGAAGAGGCAAACGATATCGTAAAAGGTCTTAAAGGCATTCTTGCTGATATCGAAAACGGTACTCTGCACATTGATATGGAGGCTGAGGACATTCACACCTTTATCGAGGGTGAGCTTACCAAAAGAATCGGCGACAACGGCAAAAGACTTCACACCTCAAGAAGCCGTAACGATCAGGTTGCAGTTGACATCAAGCTTTACCTCAAAAAAGAGGTTGTCAATGTAAAAAATCTCGTTGTAGGTCTTATTAAGGTTATTGCCGACAAGGCTGAAAAGTACAGCGAAACCGTTATGCCCGGCTATACTCACCTCCAGAGAGCACAGCCGATTACCTTCGGACATCATCTCCTTGCTTACGGCGAAATGCTTTTGAGAGATGTTTCAAGACTTGAAGACTGCCTTAAAAGAATGGATGAAATGCCACTTGGTTCATGTGCGCTTGCAGGCACAACATATCCGATTGACAGAACAATCACAGCCGAGCTCCTCGGCTTTGACAGAATTACAAACAACTCTCTTGACGGTGTTTCCGACAGAGATTACTGCATCGAATTTGCATCGGTGCTTTCGATAATAATGGTTCACCTCTCAAGATTTTCAGAGGAAATCATTATGTGGTGCAGTTGGGAATTTAAATTCATTGAACTTGATGACGCTTTTTCAACAGGATCATCAATTATGCCGCAGAAAAAGAACCCCGATATTGCAGAGCTTGTTCGTGGTAAGAGCGGCAGAGTTTTCGGTGACAATATGACGCTCCTCACAATTATGAAGGGTACTGCACTTGCATACAACAAGGATATGCAGGAGGACAAGGAGGCTATCTTTGACGCACTCGACACGGTTAAAATGTGCCTCACAGCCTTTACTCCCATGCTCGACACAATGCGTGTCATTCCCGAAAATATGAGAAAAGCCGCAGCAGGCGGTTTCATCAACGCAACAGACTGTGCCGACTGGCTCACAAAGAACGGTGTTCCGTTCAGAGATGCCTACAAGGCAACAGGCGAACTCGTTGCAAGATGTATTGAACTCGGTACAGACCTCGAAAATCTTCCAATGGACGAATACAAAAAGGTTTGCGATGTGTTCAACGATGATGTTTACAGTGCAATTTCACTTGAGCGCTGTACAAACGAGCGTACAGTATTCGGTGGCCCTGCATCGGCAAATGTAAAGGCTCAGGCTAAGCGTGTTGCAGAAATCGCAGAAAAACTGTAAAAAATAAAATAACATTCCGAATTAACGGAATGTTTCAAATAATTTAATAAATAAGCAAACTCAATGCCGATAAACCCGATTTTCGGGTTTGTTGGGGTTGCAGGGAAGTTAAGGCGGTTGGCACTCCCATATGAATGGGGGTGATATGTATGACTGAAACGGTATTACTCGTAATTTTACTCGTAGCACTTGCAGAGGTCATTAAAAACATAAAAAAATAACCGCCCGACGCTCTACTTTCGGACGGTTATTCAAACCAACAAAGTAGGTCAACCGCTTTAAACGGTTTTCCCTGTAACCTTATTATATAATATGCGAAAATAAAAGTCAATATAAGTTGACGAGATATAAAGGTGATAGCAATGAAAATAAAAGCAGGTATTGTCGGTGCAACCGGCTATGCAGGTGCGGAGCTTGTAAGGCTTCTTACCGCTCATCCCGAGGCTGAAATTTCGGCAATCAGCTCTGTTTCCTTTGAGGGTGACAAGCTGAGCGATGTTTATCCGTCTTATACATTTTTGAACGATATGGTTTGTGAAAATCAGGACGCTGTTGTTGAAAAGAGCGATGTTATCTTTGCCGCTCTCCCACACGGTCTTTCACAGGAGCTTGCCGCAAAGTGCATTGATGCGGGCAAGGCATTCATCGACCTCGGCGCTGACTTCCGCCTTGAAAGCGAAGAAGAATACACCGAATGGTACGGCGGAACTTTCCTCGACAAAAAACTTCACGAACAGGCAGTTTACGGACTTCCTGAATTTTTCAGAGATAAAATCAAGGGCAAAAAGCTTGTTGCGAATCCGGGTTGTTACACAACCTGTTCACCGCTCGCAATTGCTCCTGCAATTGTAAACGGACTTGTCAGCACAAAGGGCATCATTTGCGACTGCAAAAGCGGTGTTACGGGTGCCGGCAGAAAGCCAAATCAGGGCAACCACTATCCGGAACTCAACGAAGGATTCCACGCTTATAAGGTTGCAAGCCACCGCCACACTCCCGAAATTGAGCAGACTCTTTCAAAGCTTTCGGGCGAAAAGGTTATTATCACCTTTGTTCCGCACCTTCTCCCCGTAAACCGTGGCATTCTCGCAACTGTTTATGCCGACATCAAGGACGGTGTAACCTTTGAACAAATCAGAAAGGCTTATGAGGACTTTTACAAGGACGAATTTTTTGTAAGACTTCTTGATGACGGCAAATGTGCCGACATTCACAATATCAAATATTCTAACTTCTGTGATGTTTCAATTCACCACGATAAGAGAGCCAACAAGCTCGTTGCCTGTGCCGCAATTGACAACATGGTCAAGGGTGCCGCAGGTCAGGCTATTCAGAATATGAACATCATCTTCGGACTTGACGAAAAAACAGGTTTGGTAATCGTTCCGCCTGCATTTTAAGGGTGAATATCTATGGAAATCAAGTATATTGAAAACGGCTCGGTTACTTCCGCAAAGGGCTTTACAGCCAACGGAATTTGTGCCGGAGTCAAAGCATCTAACACAACTAAAAAAGACCTTGCGCTCATTTACTGCGACAGGGTTTGCAGCAGTGCGGCTATCTTTACAAAGAACCTTGTAAAGTCCGACACCATATATGTTACAAAGAAACACCTTGAAAACGGCACGGCACAGGCTGTTGTCGTAAATTCAGGCAATGCAAATGCCTGTAACCCCGACGGCTATGAAAAGGCTGAGAAAATGTGCAGTCTTGCCGCAGACGCTCTCGGTGTTGACGAAAACGATGTAATCGTTGCATCAACAGGTGTTATCGGTCAGCCTCTCCCGATTGAACCCATTGCAAGCGGAATTGAAAAGCTCAAAGGCACGCTTTCAAAGGGCGGCGGAATCTCTGCCGCAGAGGCAATTATGACAACCGACACCGTAAAAAAGCAGTGGGCTGTTGAAACGGTTCTTGACGGCAAAAAGGTTACAATCGGCGGTATTGCAAAGGGCAGCGGTATGATTCATATTAACATGGGTACAACTCTTTCCTTTGTAACAACCGATGCGGCAATTTCTTCCGAAATGCTCAAATCCGCACTTATCGAAGCCGCTGATGTCAGCTATAATATGGTAAGCGTTGACGGTGACACCTCAACAAACGATACCCTTGCAATTATGGCATCGGGTTACGCAGGCAACAGGGAAATCACAGAGAAGAACGATGATTACAAAACCTTTACAGCCGTTCTTACCGATGCATTCAAAAAGGTTGCAAAGAAGCTTGCAAAAGACGGTGAAGGTGCAACAAAGCTCCTTATCTGCAAGGTTGACGGTGCAAAAGACGATAAGAGCGCAAAGATTATTTCAAAGAGCATCATCTGTTCAAGTCTTGTAAAGGCGGCAATGTTCGGGGCTGACGCAAACTGCGGAAGAATCCTCTGCGCAATCGGCTACAGCGGTGCCGAAACAGATGTTAAAAAAATTGATGTTTCATATAAATCCGCAAAGGGTGAAATCCTTGTTTGCAAGGACGGCAACGGTCTTGTGTTTGATGAGGACAAGGCTAAGGAAATTTTACTCGAGGACGAAATTGAAATTCTCGTAAAATTAGGTGACGGCAATGCATCTGCCGAGGCTTACGGTTGCGACCTTACCTATGATTATGTAAAAATCAACGGTGACTACCGCACATAATATGTGATTTGATTGTGTGAGCGGAAATCAACTACATAAAGGATTGAAAAAAATGGATGTTTCAAAGAGAGCCAAGGTGCTTATACAGGCAATGCCCTATATCAAGAAATATTCGGGCGAAACAATTGTTGTAAAATACGGCGGAAACGCTATGATAAACGAAGAGCTTAAAGCGGCTGTTATGAGCGACCTCGTTCTTATGCAGCTTGTCGGAGTCAATGTTGTGCTTGTTCACGGCGGCGGTCCCGAAATCAACGCAATGCTCAAAGCCGTTGGCAAGGAAAGCAAGTTTATCAACGGTATGAGAGTGACCGACAAGGAAACTATTGATATTGTTCAGATGGTGCTTGCAGGCAAGGTCAACAAGAGCCTTGTTCAGCTCCTCGGCAGTCACGGCGGTAAGGCTATAGGACTTTGCGGTCTTGACGGCAGAATGCTCATGGCAGAAAAGCTTGTTACAGGCGCAGACCTCGGCTATGTGGGCGAGATTAAGGAGGTTAACCCCGAACCGCTCAACAATGCTCTTGCAAGCGGTTATATTCCGATTGTTTCAACAGTTGCAGGCGGTTATGACGGCAATGTATATAATATTAACGCAGACATTGCGGCATCGCAGATTGCCGCTAAAATCGGGGCAAAAAAGCTCATTCTTATGACAGACATCAGAGGACTTCTCCGTGATGTTCACGATGAGGATTCACTCATTCCCGTTGTCAATGTCAGCGAAGTTCCTATGCTCAAGCGTGACGGCATCATCAGCGGAGGTATGATTCCCAAGATTGATTGCTGTGTTGAGGCAGTCCGCAGCGGTGTAAACCGTGCCCATATCATTGACGGCAGAATCGAACATTCAATCCTGCTCGAGCTTTTCAGTGATGAAGGCATCGGTACAATGTTTTATTGATTTATGAGTGACAAATTGCCAAACAGAAAGAAAATCCGTTTTGAAAATTATGAAAACTGTGTATCCAAATTTGCACGCAATGCGTACAACCCGTATGCAACACATATGGGTAAGTGACCGCAGTTCGCCGTGCGGGCGGATAGTATCCGCCCCTACAGAATTGTGCGAACGGTAGCTATGCTACGCTCGGGTATGGATAGTTTCTAATTTATCAAACTGTCTACACGAACGGGGGACGGCGACTCGCCGTGCGGGCGGATGATATCCGCCCCTACAGATTAGATTTTGGAGGGTGCAATGATTATACGAGAAATGACAATTGATGACTATGACGAGGTTTATAGGATGTGGCAGATTACCACAAAGCGTGCCCTCTCTAAGGCTGATGAAAGAGATCAGATGGAGCGTTATCTCAGGCACAATGCAGGTATGAGTCAGGTTGCCGTGGTTGACGGAAAAATTGTCGGAACCGTGCTTGCAGGTCATGACGGCAGACGGGGATTTATCCACCATATGGCTGTTCTGCCCGAATTCAGACGAAAGAAAATCGGTCACGCTCTTGCACAGACCGCTATCCAAAAAATCCGTGAACAAGGCATCGACAAAACTCACATTTTCTGTTATCAGAACAACGAAACAGGTCAGAGCTTCTGGCGTGATTTCGGCTTTGAAAAGCGTGAGGATGTTTTTGTTTACTCCTTCAGCAACGATAAAATATGAAAGGGTGTGGCTAACTTGACTACAAAAGAGAAAGATTTAAAATATATTATGCACACATACGGTCGCTACGATGTTGCTCTCAAAAGTGCAAAAGGCGTTACCGCATATGACGAAAACGGCAAAAAGTACATTGATGTTTCATCGGGTATCGGTGTAAACAGCCTTGGCTATTGCAATGACGGCTGGGTTGAGGCTGTTTCAAAGCAGGCAGGCACAATTCAGCATATGTCAAACTATTTTTACTGTTCACAGGCAAGTGACCTTGCCGAAAAGCTTTGCACACTTACAGGTCTTTCAAAGGTCTGCTTTGGCAACAGCGGTGCCGAGGCTAACGAATGCGCAATCAAAATTGCCCGTAAGTACAGCTTTGACAAGTACGGCGAGGGCAGAAATGAAATCGTAACGCTTAACAATTCCTTTCACGGCAGAACTGTTACAACCCTTGCCGCAACAGGTCAGGATGTTTTTCATAACTATTTCTTCCCGTTTACAGAGGGCTTTAAGTATGCAGACGCAGACGATATTGACGCTCTGAAAGCAGTTGTTTCGGACAAAACCTGCGCAGTAATGCTTGAACTCATTCAGGGCGAGGGCGGTGTAAATATCCTCGATCCCGAATATGTAAAAGAACTTGTTAAATATTGCAACGACAACGATATTCTCGTTATTGTCGATGAGGTTCAGACAGGCGTTGGCAGAACAGGCAAGCTGTTTGCTCATCAGAATTACGGTATCCTCCCCGACCTTATGACGGTTGCAAAGGGGCTCGGCGGCGGACTTCCTATCGGTGTTTGTATGTGCGGTGAAAAGCTCAAGGATGTTATGTCACCGTCAACTCACGGCACAACATTCGGCGCAAACCCTGTTGTTTGTGCAGGTGCAAACTATGTTCTTGACACAGTTGCAAATGACAAATTTCTTGCCGAGGTTGAGAAAAAAGGTCAGTATTTTGAGGACAAGCTCACAAAAATTGACGGCGTAAAGAGCGTTCGCAGAATGGGACTTATGATTGGTATTGAGCTTGAAAAGGGCGATGCACACGACATTGCAATCAAGTGCGTTGAAAACGGCTTGCTTATTATCACGGCAAAAGATTTGCTCCGTATGCTCCCACCGCTTGTTATTGATTACAATGAAATTGACGAGGCGATTAATATACTCGAAAAAACAATAAAGGAGAACAACTAATGAAACACTTACTTAAACTTGAGGATTGGTCAACAGAAGAAATTATCAACACACTTAACCTTGCCGATCAGCTTAAATATGAGCAGAAACACGGCATTGAGCATAAAATTCTCAAGGGCAAGTCTCTTGGTATGATTTTTGAAAAGTCAAGCACCCGTACCCGTGTTTCATTTGAGGTTGGTATGACACAGCTCGGCGGTTATCCGCTTTTCCTCTCATCAAATGACCTTCAGATTGGCAGAGGCGAGCCTGTTGAGGACACAGCCCGTGTTCTTTCCCGTTTTCTTGACGGTATTATGATTCGTACCTTTGAGCAGAAAGAAGTTGAGGCTCTTGCAGAGTACGGTTCAATCCCGATTATCAACGGTCTTACAGACTATTGTCATCCATGTCAGGTTCTCGCAGACCTTATGACAATTCGTGAATTCAAGGGCAAGCTTGAAGGACTCAAAATGTGCTTTATCGGTGACGGCAACAACATGATGAACTCTCTCATCGTCGGCGCACTCAGCACAGGCATGAGCTTCTCTGCCGCCTGTCCAAAGGATTATATGCCTCCTAAGCACATTATAGAGTTCGGTGAAAAGTACGGTAACGGCAAGTTTGAAATCGTAACAGATCCGCTTGAGGCCGCTAAGAATGCCTGCGTGAGTTATACCTAATTGCACAAAGC
>CAJMRT010000017.1 GCA_905215855.1 uncultured bacterium | reverse complement strand
CCTTACAAGAATCCGTAACGCTAACACTGCTAAGCACGCTACTGTAGATGTGCCCGCTTCCAATATGAAGAAGGCAATCGCTCAGATTCTTGTTGATGAAGGCTATATCAAGAGCTATCAGATAATTGACGACGGCAAGCAGGGTATCATCAGAATTACCCTCAAGTACGGCGAAAATAAATCTCAGGTTATCACCGGCCTGCGCAGAGTTTCCAAGCCCGGTCTCCGCATTTACTCCAGCTGTGAGGATATGCCCAAGGTCATGAAGGGCCTCGGAATTGCTATTGTGTCAACTTCCAAGGGAGTTATGACTGACAAGAAGGCAAGAGAGCTTAACGTTGGCGGCGAAGTCCTTGCATTTATTTGGTAAGGAGGAACACGTACAATGTCAAGAATAGGTAGAAAGCCAATAGCTGTTCCCGCAGGCGTTGATGTTAAGATCGACGGTCACGTTGTTACCGTTAAGGGTCCTAAGGGTACACTTACCAAGTCCTTCCACAAGGATATGATCATCAAGCTGGAAGGCAACGAAATCATCGTTGAGCGTCCTACTGAGGATAAGCTCCACAAGTCACTCCACGGTCTTACAAGAACTCTCGTATCCAACATGGTTGAAGGTGTTACACACGGCTTCTCCAAGTCCCTCGATATCGACGGTATCGGTTACAGAGCTCAGAAGCAGGGCAAGAATCTCGTTATGAACCTTGGTTATTCACACCAGGTTATCGTTCCTGAGATCGATGGCATCACCATTGATGTTCCCGCTGCTACCAAGATCATCGTAAACGGCATCGACAAGCAGGCTGTTGGTCAGTTTGCTGCTGAGATCCGTGAGAAGAGACCTCCCGAGCCTTATAAGGGCAAGGGCATCCACTACACCGGCGAGCATATCATCCGCAAGGAAGGTAAGGCCGGTAAGGGTAAGAAGTAATTTTTTACCGAATTTACGTTTTCCCTCAATACGAAAGAGAATGGGACAGTTGTTACTACTATTCTCCAGTTTGATAAGGAGTTGAATATTAAATGGTTAAGCAGATGAACAGAAAGGCTGCAAGAGCCAAGAGACAGGCAAGAGTTCGTTATAAGATCAGCGGTACTGCTACCTGCCCCAGACTCAATGTATTCCGCAGCTCCAAGCATATTTATGCGCAGCTTATCGATGATGTTGCAGGCGTAACTCTGGCAAGCGCTTCCTCTATGGACAAGGGCTTCGAGGGCAATGGCGGCAACAAGGACGGCGCATTCAAGGTTGGCGAGGCTATCGCTGCCGCTGCTAAGGAAAAGGGTATCACCGATGTTGTTTTCGACAGAGCAGGTTACCTTTACCACGGCAGAGTTGCTCAGCTTGCAGACGGTGCAAGACAGGGCGGTCTTAACTTCTGATTTATTTTAAATCGGATAACTTTTAAAGGAGGTTATACTTTTGGCTAAGATAGATGCTACTAATCTCGAGCTCACCGAAAAGGTCGTTGCCATTAACAGAGTTTCCAAGACTGTTAAGGGCGGTCGTATCTTCAAGTTCGCCGCTCTCGTTGTAGTCGGCGACGGAAACGGTACCGTTGGCTTCGGTATCGGAAAGTCCGGAGAAGTTCCTGACGCTATCCGCAAGGGTATCGAAGATGCTAAGAAGAATTTAATCAAGATTTCCCTCAGAGGCTCTACCATTCCTCACGAGGTTATCGGCGAATTCGGCGCAGGCCGTGTTCTCATGAAGCCCGCTGCTCCCGGTACAGGTGTTATCGCAGGTGGTCCTGTTCGTGCCGTTGTTGAGGCAGTTGGCATTAAGGACATCAGAACAAAGGCTCTTCGTTCCAACAATCCTTGCAATGTAGTTAGAGCTACTCTTGCAGGTCTTGGCGCATTGAGAAATGCTGAAGAAGTTGCTGCAATCCGCGGTAAATCCGTTAAGGAAATTCTTTAATAGGGAGGTTGTAAATTATGACAATTAAGTTAGTTAAGAGTCTTATCGGCTCTAAGAAGGATCAGATTGCAACCGCCCACGCTCTCGGTCTTAAGAAAATCGGTGATGTTACAACACAGCCCGATAACCCACAGACTAAGGGTAAGGTAGCAAAAATCATTCACCTCGTAGAGGTTAGTGAAGCATAAGCAAGGAGGTGCGAACTAATGAAGTTACATGAACTTTCTCCTGTTGAGGGTTCTAAAAAGGACTCAAAGAGAATCGGCAGAGGCCACGGCTCAGGCTGGGGCAAAACTTCCGGTAAAGGTCATAAGGGCCAGAAGGCTCGTTCAGGCGGCAGCATCCGTCCCGGATTTGAGGGCGGTCAGATGCCTTTACAGCGTCGTATCCCTAAAAGAGGTTTCAACAATATTTTTGCTAAGACTGTAGTAGCAGTTAACCTCAGCACTTTAAACAGAAAGTTTGAAGACGGTGCGACAGTAGATATTGAGGCTCTTGTTAATGCAGGCGTTGTAAAGAACGGCTTTGATGCTGTTAAGGTTCTTGGCAACGGTAAGCTTGACAAAAAACTTACAGTAAAGGTTTCTGCTTTTTCCGAGTCAGCTAAAGCTGCAATTGAGGCTGCGGGCGGAAAGGCAGAGGTGATCTAAGTGTTTAAAACCATTAAAAATGCTTGGTCACTCCCCGATTTAAGAAAGAAAATTTTATTTACTCTCTTAATCATTGTTGTATTCAGAATCGGCTCGGTTATTCAGGTTCCGTTCCTTGATACCGCAGCCCTCAGAAGTGTTATGAACCCGGATGACTGGTCTAACACAATGCTCTCTTATATGAATACACTCTCAGGCGGTGCATTCTCAAACGCAACATTGTTTGCAATGGGTATCACCCCTTACATCAACAGCTCAATCATTATCCAGCTCCTCTGCGTTGCTATTCCTCCGCTTGAGAGATTAGCAAGAGAAGGCGAAGCCGGCAGACGCAAAATCAGTGCTATCACTCGTTATGTAACAGTCGGTCTTGGTATTATTCAGGGTACTGCATATTACTTCTACCTTCTCAACAGCAAGGTAACTCTTTACAACAGCGGTTTTGAACTTTGGTTCTCAGCTATCGTAATCATCCTTGTTTTCACAGCAGGTACAGCCGTAATGATGTGGCTCGGTGAACAGATTAACAGCCACGGCATAGGAAACGGTATTTCCATTCTCCTTTTTGCAGGTATCGTTGCTCAGTTCCCACAGATTATCAACACACTCGGTCAGTATTGGGGTCTTGCTGTTAACGGCAGCACACAGTACTTCTTCCTCGTACCGCTTTGGGTTGTTCTCTTTGTTGCAGTTGTATGGGTTATCACATTCATGCAGGACAGTGAAAGAAGAATCCCGATTCAGTACGCAAAGCGTGTTGTGGGCAGAAAGATGTACGGCGGTCAGTCAAGCCACCTTCCTATCAAGGTAGCTCTCGGCGGCGTTCTTCCAATCATCTTTGCAAGCTCAATTCTTTCAATTCCAAGTACAATCAACCTCTTCCTCAAGATTCCGGCAGGAGATGGTTTCTGGGGTGCATTCTTTGCAGCATTCAGCACTTCAGGCTGGCTGTACATGGTACTTTATTTCTTGTTCATTATAATGTTCGCTTATTTCTATACATCAATTCAGTACAACCCTGTTGAGATGGCTAACAATCTTAAGGCAAATAACGGCACGGTTCCCGGTATCCGTCCGGGTGCTCCGACAGCCGATTACATCAGAAAGATTTTGTCAAGAATCACTTTAATCGGTGCAATGTTCCTTGCTGTTATTGCTATGATTCCGCTTATTTACGGCGCTGCTTCAGGAATGGGACAGATGTCAATCGGCGGTACATCAATCATCATCGTAGTTGGTGTTGCTCTTGAAACTGTTAAACAGCTCGAGTCACAAATGATGATGCGTCATTACAAAGGTTTTCTTGACTAATTGAGAAAAAAGGAGTATAATAGATGAACATTATCATGTTAGGTGCTCCGGGTGCAGGTAAAGGCACACAGGCCGCTGTACTTTGTGAACACTTTGGTATTCCCACAATTTCAACCGGAAACATGATCCGTGAAGCGCTGAAAAACGGCACTGAGATGGGCTTGAAGGCTAAATCCTTTATGGATGAAGGCAAGCTTGTTCCCGACGAAGTAGTAATTGGTATTGTAAAGGAAAGACTTTCTGCCGATGACTGCAAGAAGGGTTTCATTCTTGACGGTTTTCCAAGAACTATTCCTCAGGCTGAGGCTCTGGATAACATGGGTGTTGAGATTCAGCATGTCATCAACATCGACATTTCTGATGAAAAAATCATCAACCGTATGTCCGGACGCCGTGTTTGCGAAAATTGTGGCAGACCTTTCCACATTGTGACTTTAAAGCCCAAGAAGGAAGGCATCTGCGACGATTGCGGCGGCACCCTTGTTCAGCGCAAGGACGACCACCCCGATACCGTGCTTGCTCGTCTTGAAACTTATCATAAAGAGACTGAGCCCCTCGTTTCTTACTATGAGAAGCAGGGTAAGCTTGTTACTGTAAAAGGACAGGATGATGTAGAAGCTACTACAAAGGCTATCCTTGAAGGTATTGAGGCTTAATTCATGGTTGTAGTTAAGACAGCACGGGAACTTTCAAAAATGAAAGACGCCTGCAGAATTTCTGCCGAGGCGTTGCGTGTTGCGGGAGAGGCTGTAAAGCCCGGCGTTACTACTTATGAAATAGATAACATTGTCCGCTCATACATCGAGAAACAGGGAGCAGTTCCCTCGTTTCTCGGTTACGGCGGCTTTCCTGCGAGTGCGTGCATTTCCGTTAACAATGTGGTTATCCATGGCATACCCAGCAAAGAACTCGTTTTAAAAGAGGGCGATATAGTAAGCGTTGATGTTGGCGCTTTCTACGGGGGATTTCACGGCGACAACGCCTTCACTTTCCCCTGCGGCAAAATCAGTGCTGAGGCACAGGCTTTGCTTGACGCCACAAAAGAGAGTCTGTATGAGGGAATTAAACAGGCTCTTGCCTTTAACCGTGTCGGTGACATAGGCAGCGCAGTTCAAAAGTATGTCGAAGCTCGCAGTTACTCGGTGGTACGAGATTTTGTCGGCCACGGCGTAGGTGCGAAACTGCACGAAGACCCAAGCGTACCCAATTACGGCACTCCGCACAGAGGAGTAAGGCTTATTCCGGGTATGACTATTGCCATTGAACCCATGGTAAACCAGGGCAGGTGCAATGTGCGTGTTCTTGATGACAAGTGGACTACCGTCACTGCTGACGGAAAGCTCTCTGCTCATTTTGAACATACTGTTGCAATAACTCCTGACGGGCCTAAAATTATGACTTTGTGCGATTAAAGGTGATTTTATGAACACAGTAAAAGGTAGTATTGTAAAGGCTGTGGCAGGAAGGGAAAAGAACGGCTTTTTTGTTGTTCTCAGCTGTGACTCCGTGTTTGCTTACATTGCAGACGGAAAGCGAAGAAAGGTTGAGAAGCCTAAAAAGAAAAAGCTGATTCATATTTCTCCTACAGGAACCGTGATAGAGGGTTCAATCAAGACCAATCCGCAGATAAGAAAAATTTTAAGCGATTTTAGAAAAAGCGAGGGTTGACAATATGTCAAAACAGGATGTAATTGAAATTGAAGGTATTGTTAAGGAAGCTTTACCGAACGCACAGTTCAAGGTAGAGCTGCCGAACGGTCACGTGATATTAGCTGTTATTTCAGGCAAGCTGAGAATGAATTTCATTCGCATTTTGCCGGGCGATAAGGTAAAGGTGGAAATGTCCCCCTATGACCTGACAAGAGGCAGAATTACTTGGAGAACTAAATAATCCAAAGTAAAAACACGACTTTTTAGAAAGGAATGATTATACATGAAAGTCAGACCTTCAGTAAAGAAAATGTGCGATAAGTGCAAAGTTATCAAAAGAAAAGGTAAGATTTTAGTTATTTGCGAAAACCCCAAGCACAAGCAGCGTCAGGGTTAATTTACCTAAGAAAAACAAAATTATATTTTAGAATTTATATGGAGGTGCAACTATATGGCTCGTATAGCAGGTGTTGACTTACCGAGAGATAAAAGAGTTGAGATTGGTTTAACCTATATCTACGGTATCGGCCGTAAGACTGCAGACGACATTATTGCTGCAACAGGTGTTAATCCCGACACTCGTGTCAGAGATTTGACAGAAGAAGATATTGCAAAGCTCAGAGAATACATCGAGCATCACTGCCGCGTTGAAGGTGACCTTCGCCGTGACATCGCTTATGATATTAAAAGACTTATTGATATTGGTTGTTACCGTGGCGTTCGCCACAGAAAAGGACTTCCTGTAAGAGGTCAGCGTTCTAAGACTAACGCTCGTACTCGCAAGGGTCCCCGTAAGACCATGGCTAATAAGAAGAAGTAAGGAGGGCAAAGGACTATGGCAGCACCAAAGGGTGGTAAGAAGGTTATTCGCCGTCGCCGTGAACGCAAGCACATTGAAAAAGGCGCAGCGCATATCCAGTCAACATTTAACAACACAATTGTTACTATTTCCGATACACAGGGCAACGCTGTTTCATGGGCAAGCGCAGGCGAGCTCGGTTTCAGAGGTTCAAAGAAGTCAACTCCGTTTGCCGCTCAGTCAGCAGCCGAGACAGCTGCAAAGGCAGCAATGGAACACGGCATGAAGTATGTTGAAGTATATGTAAAGGGCCCCGGTCAGGGTCGTGAAGCTGCAATCCGTGCATTGCAGACTGCAGGTCTTGAGGTAACAATGATTAAGGATGTTACTCCAATCCCGCACAACGGATGCCGTCCTCCAAAGAGAAGACGCGTATAGTATTTTAAAAGGAGGAAAATTCTACTATGGCTAAAAATATGCAGCCTATCGCTAAGCGTTGCAGAGCTCTTGGTATTTCACCTGCAGTTATGGGTTATTCCAAGAAGACTTCCAACAGAAATCCCGGCGGTAAGATGAGAAGAAAAAAGAGCGAGTACAGCATGCAGCTTACTGAGAAGCAGAAGGTAAAATTTATCTACGGCATCATGGAGAAGCAGTTCAGAGCTTACTACGAAAAAGCTGAAAAGGCTGAGGGTAAGACAGGTGCTGTATTGCTCACACTTATTGAAAGAAGACTTGACAATGTTATCTTCAGACTCGGTCTTGCAGCAACAAGAAGAGAAGCAAGACAGCTTGTCAGTCACAGCCACTTTACCGTAAACGGTAAGAAGGTAAACATTCCTTCATACCTTGTTAAGGTTGGCGATGTAATCGAGGTTAAGGAGAAGAGCCGTTCAACTGCAAGATTCAAGGCAATCGCAGATGGCGAAACATCTTCAATTGTAACACCAAAGTGGCTTGAGAAGAACGAAAACCTTCTCGGCGGCAAGGTTGTTGCAGCTCCTCAGAGAGAAGACATCGACTTTCCTGTTGAAGAACACCTCATCGTTGAGTTGTACTCCAAGTAATCTTATATTTCACACGCAGATTACACACAGATGGGCTGCTTTTGCAGTCGCATAATGTTTAGGAGGATTCGCGAATGATAGAAATTGAAAAGCCAAGAATTGAAACCGAGGAATTAACCGAGGATGGAAAGTACGGCAAGTTTGTTGTCGAACCGCTCGAGCGCGGCTTCGGCAACACACTCGGCAACAGTTTGCGCCGTGTGCTGCTTTCCTCTCTTGAAGGCTGTGCTGTTACATCAATCAAGATTGACGGCGTTCTTCACGAATTTTCAACTATTCCCGGCGTAAAGGAAGACGTTACGGAAATTGTTCTTAATATGAAAAGTCTTGTTGCAAAGCTCCATGAAACAAGCCCAAAGGTTATCGAAATTGCAGCCGAGGGTCCCTGTGAGGTAAAGGCTGCCGACATCAAATGTGATGATGAGGTTGAAATTCTCAACCCTGAACTCCACATTGCTACACTCGGTGAGGGTGCTAAGCTCAATATGGAAATCACAGTTGACAAGGGCAGAGGATATATTCCTTCAGAGCGCAACAAGCAGTTAAGCGGCAACAATGTTATTGGCGTTTTGCCGATTGATTCAATTTATACTCCCGTGTTAAAGGTAAACTATACAGTTGATAACACTCGTGTAGGTCAGATTACCGACTATGACAAGCTCACTTTGGATGTTTGGACAAACGGAGTTATCAATGCTCAGGAGGCTGTTTCTCTTGCTGCAAAGGTTCTTACCGAGCACCTTAACCTTTTTGTAAACCTTTCCGACAAGGCTTCAAGTGCCGAGGTTATGGTTGAGAAGGATGACAAGGGCAAGGAAAAGATTCTTGAAATGACAATTGAAGATCTTGATCTTTCAGTTCGTTCTTTCAACTGTCTCAAGCGTGCAGGCATTAACACGGTAGAGGATTTGATCAACAAGTCCGAAGAGGATATGATGAAGGTGCGTAACCTCGGTAGAAAATCTCTCGAGGAAGTAGTACAGAAGCTCAATTCTCTCGGTTTTAGTCTTCAGAAGGAAGACGAATAAACTTCCCAAGTCTTTGACAGTTGTTCTGTCAAATTCTTACCAATAAACTCAACGGTAAAGGAGTGAAAGAAATGCCAGGTACAAGAAAATTAGGAAGAACTACTGCACAGAGAACTGCAATGCTTCGTGCTATGGTTACTTTCCTTTTGGAAAACGGCAAAATTGAAACAACTCTTACTCGTGCCAAGGAAGTTCAGGCTATGGCAGAGAAGATGATTACTACAGCTAAAGAAGATACTCTTCACAACAGACGCCTTGTTTTGGCTTTTGTTACTAAGGAAGATGTTACAAGCAAGCTCTTCAAGGAAATTGCTCCAAAATACAGCGACAGAAACGGTGGCTATACAAGAGTTACTAAGATCGGTCCCCGTCGCGGTGACGCAGCTGAAATGGCAATTATCGAGCTCGTTTAATTCTTTTTAAGTTTATACAAGTTCAATTTGACTCCCGACTCACAAAAGTCGGGAGTTTTTGCGTTTGCAGGAGAATAATGATTTGTACAAATTTTATGAATCCCGCAAATCAGTAGGGGCGTTCATTGGACGCCCGCGAGTAAAAACTGAAAATTTATTATACATACAACTTTTATAAATGTCACAAAGTTATTGCTATCTCGTAGGGGGGATCCGTGTTCTCCCGCTCGTGTGCACTGCACACGATTGAACGCAAAGCGTTCAAAACAGGATACATATTTTTGAAAAAAATCAAAATATATTCCATTAAACCAAAAGTTTCATCAATGCGGGCGTACAATGAACGCCCCTACAGGTCAGAAAAATCCATTGCAATGTCAAACTCGGGCAGAATAATTTTTCCCTACATCAAACTATCTACACGAATTGGTATGGCGACCTTATAATCTAATTGTGTGTCACGCTCGGGCAGAATAAGCATTTCCTTTGCAATACTATCTGCACGAACATAAAAACACCTGCAAGACGATTTTGCAGGTGTTTTTGGTTGCAATATTAAATTTTTTATTAAAATTATCCCTTTGTGTATGCTGTTTTCAGCTTAAATCCGCTTGCCGGCTTACCGCTGTCGCTGATAAGATTCTTGCTGTCGCTTGCTCTGCAGGCAATTTCCCAGTTGAATTTAGGCGATGTTGAGCCGCCTGCCTTTACAACATAGGTTACGGTCATAAATTTTCCGCCGGTTGTGTAGTCGTATCCATCGCTGATGTTTGAACCGCAGGTTTTGATTTCACCGTTAAGGTTTTTGTTGAGCATAGCACCGTTCTTTGCGGGTTCTGACATTTTTGCGGACAAACAGCTGAGTTTTGATGAATCATAGCTGATTGTAGCCTGATAGTTTTCAAGAACAGCAGGTGTTGTCAGTTCATAGGTGCATACAACTGTATCACCGACATTATATTTTTTACCGCCGATAGTGAGTGTTTTGCTCTCTGTTTTTGATGATGAACTGTTATTATTTGTTTTGCCGGAATCTGTTTTTGAAGAATTGTTGTTTGTGTTGCTGCTTTCTGACCTTTCTGTTTTTGATGAGGTCTGATTGTTTGAGCCTTTGTTTGAAGAACTGTTCGTGCTGTTACTATTATTGTTGCTGTTATTATTGCCGTTGTTGCTTCCCTTGTTGTTATTTGCAGAGGACTCTGACTTGTCGGAAGAATTGCCGTTGCTGTCAGCCTTGTCGCTGTTAACAGGAACAGCCTTTGTCTCTTCAACATATTCTGTGTTGCCCTGAGCGTCCGTAACAACTTCGGTATATGTTTCAATTCTGGTTTCAACCTGTGTATCTATTCTTGTTTCGTGAACAATTTTTGTTGTTTTCTGTTCATCGGAATTTTCACCGCAACCGCTCATAACACTTGCTGCCATTGTTGAAAAAGCTACGAGTGATGCGAGTGCTGCAATAAGACAATAGTTTTTCTTTTTGCTGTTACGCATTGTGCCACTTCCTTATGTTATAAAAATTCGGTTTATCAACCTACCATTACCATAATATTATATCAAAAAAACTACTGAAAATAAAGAAAATTCGCAAAATAATGCCTTTACATATTGAAAAATAACTTGCTTTAATTTTATGCAAATGCTACAATAATTTTGATTGATGTGATTAATAAGTGAACTTTTTGTGAATATATTGAGAAGCTCGTTGTCAATATTATTTTTTAGGAGTGATTAAAGTGAAAACAACAAAGAAAGCGATTTCAATTGTGCTTGCAGGCTTGATGACAGCCGGCAGTATGTCTGCGTTATCTGTTTCTGCTGCTGAAACAACATCACCTACACTTTCGTTCAAAACTCAGAATGCACTTTACGCCCATGCAGTAAGCGGTTCAGCCGACTCTGATGCGTGGGTTGCCTGGCAGTGTGAACACAACGAGGATATGGACGAAATCAACGCAAATCAGAAGTATTTTTTCCTTCCGAGCAGTGTTTTATCAACAAGCGTTGAGCTTTACAACGCTTACTCAAACAATGTTACAGTTAATAATGTTACTATCCCTGCAGGTGAGTCAAGGGAAGTTTCCTATACAATTGACAAAGCAAGCAATGTAAATGCAGGCGGCAAAACCTACTCTCTTACATTCTTAAAATCATCTGCCGAGTCTGCAATTTATGTAAACAACAGCAATGCTGACGGCAACGGTTCTGAGCTTATCTCATATCTCAGCGAGGACAAGAGCAACTCTGCATCCGCAACAGGCGCAATTGTTGACAAGGACGGCAAGATTGATAATACTTCAATCAAGAAAATCAAGGGCAGAGGCAACTCAACATGGGGCAAGGCTAAAAAGCCTTTTAATATTACATATTCCGACAAGGTTTCAATCGGCGGTATGGCAAAGGGTAAGAAGTTCTCACTCCTTGCAAACTATCAGGACGATTCACTTACAAGAAACCGTTTTCTTTATGACCTTGCAGATGCAGTAGGAACTCCCTATGCTTCGGATTCAAGATATGTAGACTTTTATTCTGACGGTTTCTACTGGGGTTCATATCAGATGACCGAAAAGATTGAGGTCGGCAAAAATGCCCTTATCAACGATATTGACGATACTGCATACCTTGACGCTGACGGAAATGTAAACAAGGATTTTCCGTTCCTTTGCGAAGTTGATGCAGGCGCTACAGACGGCGAGGATTACTATGTAAAATGTAACGACGGCATCAAGGTTACAATTAAAGCACCCGAGCTTTCTGAAGGCGACAAGGGCTATGATGAGGTTAAGAACTATGTCCGTGAAAAGTATAACGCTTTCCACAATGCCGCAAAAAACACCGCTTCCGACCTCTCACAGTATGCAGATGTCGATTCCTGCGCAAAGCTGTGGCTCATAAATGAACTTGGCAAGAACTGGGATGCCGGCGTTTCAAGCGTTTACTTTGTTTATAAGCAGGATTCCGACGGTAACTATAAGTTCTTCGGCTCACCTGTATGGGACTACGATAATGCGCTCGGTAATGCTACAGGCAGTGCTTGGGATCTTCAGAACTTCGGTGTTAAGGATTACACACAGTATTCAGGCTGGTGGTGCAGATTTAAGGACAGACAAAAACGCACTCAGAACAGCAGCAACATTATTAACAACATTTCAAGAAATACTTTGGTTAATAAGGCAGCCGTAAATATTTGGTTTGAGCAGTTTGTTCCCGCAATCAACTACTTTGCAGGCAAAACTCAGTACTATTTGGGTTCTGATGAGTTCTATTCAAAAGCAAAGTACTATAACCTTCTCAAAGACAGTGCAGAGATGAACTACACAAGTGGTTGGTATATCAAAACAGGCAGTTGGATTTGTGACCACACTTCAATGAACAAAGCTGATTTTGATATGAAAACAGGCACATATACAGTAAGCAATACAAAGACAAGCTACAATCAGGGCAGCTTTACAGATATGTACAACTATGCGGCTGATTGGATGACAAGCCGTGCAGCTTGGATAAGCAGCCAGTGGTTCAGCCAGTACACACCATCTGCAATTAAGGGTGATGTTGACGGTGACGGTGCTGTTACGGTAATGGACGCAACACTTGTTCAGAAGTACATTGTAAGTCTTGAAACACTCACAGACAGTCAACTCAATGTTGCCGATGTAAACGGTGACGGTGAAATCACCGTTCTTGACGCAACACAAATTCAGAAGATTATCGTAAATCTTGTATAATTCAAGCACAGAATCGGGCAGGAAACTGCCCGATTTTTTGTTATTGTTTTGAAAATTTTTGTACAAGCCACAGAATGTGAAATTTTACAAATCAATGATTGAAATTGTGAGGTAGATACGCTATAATGTGATTGATTAGAAAAATTTACACAGATTTATACATATGTACAATAATGAAACATAAACATTTCAAAAGGGACGGAGAAATTATGAGAAAGACTAAGATAGTTTGTACCATTGGACCTGCCTGCAATTCAAAAGAAATGATGCGCAAGATGATTGATGCAGGTATGAATGTTGCCAGAATCAATATGTCACACGGCGTTTATGACCAGCTTGAAGTTACAATCAAGAACTTGAAAGAGGCAATTGCAGAAAGCGGTCAAAATGTTGCAATTCTGCTTGATACAAAGGGTCCTGAGGTCAGAGTCGGCACATTTAAAGACGGTTCTGTTGAACTTTCAGAGGGTGCAGAGTTCAGTCTTTTTAAAAATAAAGAGGAGGGTGACGAAACAGGTGTAAGCCTTTCGTTTCCTAAGCTTGTCGATATTTTTGAATCCGAAGGTCAGAAGGCAATCGGCAGAGAGCTTTTGCTTGACGACGGCATCATCTCGCTCATAGTAAAGTCTGTAAATTCCGAATCAATCGTTTGTACCGTAAACAAGGGCGGTGTGCTTAAAAACCGCAAAAGTATCAATATTCCGGGCTACTTTATCAATATGCCGTATGTAAGCGCTCAGGACAGAAAGGACATCGAGTTCGGTCTTAACCACGGTGCAACAGTTGTTGCCGCATCATTTGTCCGCAATCACGATGATGTTAGAACTCTTCGTGACTTTATTGACAGCCTCGGTTATGAATATGTTGAAATTATCGCAAAGATTGAAAATCAGAGCGGTGTTGACGATATGGACGCAATCATTGATTACGCAGACGGTATTATGGTTGCCCGAGGTGATATGGGCGTTGAAATTCCGTTTATCAAGCTGCCTGAAATCCAGAAAACAATCATCAGAAAGGTTGTTTCAAGAGGTAAGTATGTAATCACTGCAACCCAGATGCTTGAGAGTATGACAACGGCTCCCCGTCCTACAAGAGCCGAAATCAGTGATGTTGCCAACGCAGTTTATGACGGCACAAGCGCAGTAATGCTTTCGGCAGAATCCGCCGCAGGTAAGTACCCGATTGAAAGCGTAAAGGCACTTGACGCAATTTGTTCGGAGGCTGAGGAAAACGGTGAATTTACCGCACTTCATGAGTATGTGGAAGAACACGGAATGAAGGACACCAACCCAATCAGATCAAGTATTTGTAAAGCTGCAAAGAATATTGCGCAGGCAGTAGGCGCAAAGGCTATTATTGTTGAAAGTGCAACAGGTCGAGTTGCAAGAGCAATGGTTCATTACAGACCCGACTGTCCTGTTATCGCAGTTGCAACATCACAGCTTGTGTGCAGAAAGCTCTGCCTTAACTGGGGTGTTATGGCTGTCATGGGCGAAGAAAAACGCACATCTGATTCAATCACTAAACAGGCTATGGAAAAGGCACTCAGCACAGGTGTTGTTAAAAAGGGTGACACGGTTGTTGTGCTTTCATCAAACAAAACCTGCCCGACTTCAAGCACAGACTCACTTAATGTAAGGATTCTTTAATATGGAAAATATAGTTTTAATCGGAATGCCGGGTTCGGGCAAAAGCACGGTCGGTGTGTTGCTTGCCAAGGCTCTGGGTTATTCCTTTGTTGATGTAGATTTGATAATCTGCAAAGAGGCAGGGAAGCCTCTGCAAAAAATTCTCGATAATGAAGGCCTTGACTATTTTCTCCATCTTGAGGGAAAAATCGGCGCGGAGCTTGAATATGATAAAACCGTTATTGCAACAGGCGGTTCAATGGTTCTGAGCCAAAACGCTATGGAAAACCTCAAAAAGAACGGCAAGGTTGTTTTCATTGATGTTGACCTCGACGAAATCAAACGCAGAGTTACCAACATCAAAACAAGAGGTATTGCATTCGGTAAGGGCGAAACCCTTGACGATGTGTACAGAGTGCGTTATCCGCTCTATAAAAAGTATGCTGATATCACGGTGTCACTTGAACTGAGCAGTATCGAAACTACGGTGGATGCAATTGTTGAAAAATTAGACCTTGAAAAACAGAATTAAAGCCAAAGTAAAAAGCGTCCGTTAATTCGGACGCTTTTGTTGTATAATGTTGTGTATTCATTTGCACAAAGCCTTGCCGTTTATTTTATAGGGAACTCCGGTTCTGCGTAGTTGCCTAAAAAACTAAATTCGGGCATTTCTTCACTAAGCTGGCTTACAAGCTCAATAACATTTTCACTTCTGACATTGCCCGAAAAGTCGAGGTAGAACAGATATTCAAACTGTCTGCCCTGACGGGGACGGGATTCGATTTTTGTGAGGTTAAGACCGAGCGAATTGAATCTGCACAAAAGACTGTACAGCGATCCCGTAACATGGGGGAGTGAGAAACAAAGGCTGATTCTGTTTGCATCTTTCGGAATGTACAGCTTTTTGGAGATGACAATGAATCTTGTTGTGTTCTCGTCATTGTCCTGAAGATGATTGTCAAGAACCTTCAAGCCATATTCCTCACACGCTTTGTATGAACAGATTGCCGCAACATTGAGGCGCTTTTCCTTTGCAACATCACGGGCGGCAATTGCCGTGTTGGAGCATGGAACAGAATCAAAGCCGTGGTCGGCAATATACTGCGCACATTGTGAAAGTGACTGCGGATGCGACCACACGATTTCAATATCCTCAAAAGCAGACTGCTTAAGACCTGCAAGGCAGTAGTCAATCGGCAAATCGAGTGCCTTTACAATGTAAAAACGGTGCTTGAGAATAAGGTCATAAACTGTCGAAACAGAGCCTGCGCTTGAGTTTTCAACAGGAAGAACACCGAATGCAACCTCACCGTTGTCAACGGCAGAAAATACATCTGCAAAGCTTTTGTAATTGACAGCCTCGCCGTTCGGGAAAAGTCTTAAAGTTGCCTCATGACCGTTAGCACCCTTGATTCCCTGATACGCAACCTTGATTCCGCTTGACGGAATATCCGTGCTTGCATTGTTGATAACGCTTTTAAGCTCTTTGCCGCTGCCGACAATGTTGTGCTGGAGCGCCCTTGAAAGCTCCATAATGTTTGAGTAGAGAAGTCTTGCGGATGCGCCGTATTCGCCTCCCTTTTCTTCAACGGCATCAAGAATTTCATTCTCTCTGCCCTCATTAAGAACGGGAATGTTGTTTGCCTGTTTGTAGATACCTACCTCTTTGGCGCAGTCCATTCTCTGCTTAAAAAGCTCAATAAGCTGATTGTCTATTTTGTCAATATCTTTTCTGATTTCTTTTAAATCTCTCATAAAGACCTCACATAAGGTTAATAATTGCAACAGCCGTAACAGCCTCAATAACGGGGACTGCTCTCGGCACAATACACGGATCGTGTCTGCCGTGAATAACAAGCTCTGTATTTTCTTTTGTCTGAAGATTTACAGTCCTTTGCGGTTGTGAAATTGACGGTGTAGGCTTGACAGCGGCACGGAAAATAATCGGCATTCCGTTTGTAATTCCGCCCAAAATACCGCCGCAGTTGTTTGTTGTTGTAACAACCTTGCCGTCTTTGTATTCAAACGGATCATTCGACTGCGAACCTCTCATTGTTGAAAGCTCAAAGCCTTTGCCAAACTCAATGCCCTTAATTGCGGGAACACCGAAAACAGCCTTGGCAATTACACCCTCAACACCCTCAAACATCGGCTCGCCGTAGCCTGCGTCAATGCCTGTTACGCAACATTCAATTGTTCCGCCGATGCTGTCCTGTGCCATTCTGGCATCCTCAACCGCATCTCTCATAGGCTGTTCGGCTGATTCGTCAATGAGCGAAAATGAGGAGTTATTCAGCTTTTCGATAAGTGTATCGTCAATTTCGGTAGGACAGAAAGGCTTGTCCGAAACATCGCCTATACTGCTGATATGGGCGGCAATTTTAACGCCCTTTGATTCAAGAATCTGACGGCAGACAGCGCCTGCAAAAACAATCGGCGCAGTAAGTCTGCCCGAAAAATGACCGCCGCCACGAATATCGTTCGACGCATTATATTTTACAAAGGCTGTGTAGTCGCTGTGACCGGGACGGGGGCAGTCGAGAAGATTGCCGTAGTCACCGCTTTTTGTGTTGGTGTTTTCAATTACGGCACAAAGCGGAGCGCCTGTCAGCTTGTTGCCCAGCATACCCGAAAGAACCTTCGGAAGGTCTTTTTCTTTTCGGGGAGTTGCTGTTTTATCCTTGCCCGGAGCACGGCGTGCCATTTGAGTGAGAACTCTGTCAAAGTCAACCTCAAATCCTGCCGGAAGTCCGTCAATTACAACTCCGATTCCGTTGCCGTGGCTTTCGCCGAAAACGGAAATTTTTATCTTATCACCGTAGGTCGAGGACATTCGCCTTACCTCCAATATTATTATAATCTATGTAAAAATCAGGGTAACTTTTGTTGATTGAAAGCGCATAGCTTGACTCAATTTCACCGCCAAGTCTTACTGCGCAGACACCTGCCGACATTACTATCCTGTGGTCGTTAAAGCCCTCGCAGAATCCACCCTTGAGGGTGTCAATTCCCTCTATGACAAGTCCGTCAGGCAACTCAGTCACCTTACCACCGAGATCGTTTATCAGCTTAGCGGTTGCCGTAAGACGGTCACATTCCTTTATGCGAAGTCTTTCGGCATTGTAAATCCTGGTTATTCCCTTTGCGAATGCGGCACAAACCGTCAGAACGGGTACAAGGTCGGGAATCTGTGACGCATCAATGTCAATTGCATTAAGCTCTGCCTTTTCAACGGTTACGGAAGTATCCGTCTGCGTTACCTTTGCACCAAACCGTGCAAGCAACTCGGCAATCTTCCTGTCACCCTGTGCAGAATTTCTGTTGACGCCGTTCACAGTCACCTTTCCGCCGAGTGCGCCTGCAACCATAAAGAAAGCCGCCTGCGACCAGTCACCGTCTGTTGTGTAATTATGCGGGGTGTATGACTGACCGCCCTTGATGTGCCAGCCGTTGTCGGTTGTTTCAATTTCAACACCAAATTGTGCCATAGTGTGGATTGTCATATTTATGTAGCCGACGCTCTCAATCGGAGATGTCAGCACAATATCGCTGTCGCCCTCAACAAGCGGAAGAGCAAGCAGAAGTCCCGTAATGAACTGCGAACTTACATTACCGGGAATTTCAAAAGTTCCGCTTTCAAGCCGACCGCTGATTTTTAGCGGCAGACCGCCCTCGGTTTCACACTTTACTCCTGCTTTTGGCAGAGCCTCCGTGAAAATTCCGATAGGTCTTTCGGGAAGCTTTCCGTGACCGACAAAGGTGGCATTAATACCGCCGGCTGCGGCTACGGGTATGAAAAATCGCAAAGCACTGCCGCTTTCGCCGCAGTCAAGCGTTACATTATCTGTTTTAAAAATATTTGTACCGTCAACAGTCAGCACACCGTCCTTTATTGAGGCGGTGCATCCCATATCCTCAATCACGCCGATTGTCGCCTTGATGTCATTTGACAGAGCAACGGGTGCAATTGTGCATTTTCCCCTTGTGAGGGCGGCACAAATAATTGCACGGTGAACATCGCTCTTTGACGGGGGAATATTTACCGTGCCGTTTGGTACAAACGGAAGATACCGTACATACGGCTTACTGCTTTTGTCGGTGGACAAAGCCATACTTCCACAGCCTTTCATTAAAATATGTTTACCGTGTTACGGTGTGATGAAGTCGAGCAAATCGGAGATTGCAACCTTTTTTGTAAAGCTTGTGCCGATTTTTTCAAGAAGAACAACATTGATTGACGAACCCGATGTTTTCTTGTCGGTCTGAGCCGCCTCGGCAATGCTTTCAAGGCTTGCGTCATCGGTAGTCGGCAAGCCGTAGGTTGCACAAACTTCTTCAATCTTGTATGCGGTTCCCTGCTCCGTAAGTCCGTGCTTTTCGCTTGCCTTTGTCATCATTACCATGCCGACGGCAACTGCCATACCGTGTGTGATACCTGTATAGTTGTAGATTTTTTCGATTGCATGACCGAGTGTGTGACCGAAGTTTAAAAGCATTCTTTCCCCTGCTTCCTTTTCGTCACGGTTTACTACATCACGCTTAATTTTTACACAGGTTTCAATTACATCGTCAATGTGTTCAAGAGCTTCACCGTTTGCAAGCATTTCAAAAAATCCGCTGTCCTTGATACAGCCGTACTTGATAACCTCAGCCATACCGTCTGTGATGAACTGGTCGGGAAGAGTTGAAAGAGTGTCGGGATCAATTAAAACAGCCTTTGGCTGATAGAATGCACCGACAAGGTTCTTGCCCTGTGCAATGTCAACGCCTGTTTTTCCGCCGACAGATGAGTCAACCTGTGCAAGCAGAGATGTCGGAATCTGAACAAAGTCGATTCCTCTCAGATATGTTGCGGCGGCAAAGCCCGCCATATCGCCCGTAACACCGCCGCCGAGTGCAACGATAAGGTCTTTTCTTGTCATCTTAAAATCTGCAAGTGTGTCATAGATATCTGCGATTGTGTTAAGATTCTTTGACTGCTCGCCGGCCTGAAAAACATGGGCGGTAGTCTGATAACCCTGCTGTGAAAGAGAGTTGAGAACTCTCCATTTGTACAGCGGAGCAACATTTGTATCTGTTACAATAGTGATTTTTCCTGCGTTTGAAAGCTTTTTGATAATCTCGCCGCAATTGTCAAGAATACCTCTTTCAATCATAATGTCATAGGGACTTCCTGTGGAAACATGAATAGTTTTCATAAAAGTTCTCCTTCCTCTTTATTCTCCGAGTGCCTGTTTAACCTCTCTGCCCTTTTCAAGAAGAGCCTTGAGAGCGTCGGTATCTTCGGCTTTTATCGCATCTTTGATTTTTGTAATGTTCTCTATAAGTATATCAAGCTCGGAAATGAGCGGATCCTTGTTTTCAAGGAAAAGCTCACTCCAGAGCGTTGAATTTATGTTTGCAACTCTCGAAACATCTCGGTAGCTTCCTGCCGAAAAGCCCTTGTGGTTCGGACAGCACGGACTTAAAACATATGAACACGCAAGCACATGCGGAAGCTGTGATGTGAAGGCAATCATTCTGTCGTGTTCTTCGGGAGTTGTGATTTTTACTGTGCCAAAGCCTATTGATTTTGCAAAGTCGGACAACATATGTACAACGCTGTCATCAGCCTTGCACGGAACGATAATGTAGCTTGCGTTTTTGTAAAGGTCGGCGTCTGAAACATCAAAACCGTTTGTTTCCTTGCCTGCCATCGGATGACTGCCGGCAAAAACAAAACCGAATTTTTCGGAAAGCTCTGTCATCTGCGGACAAATTGCCCTCTTGATACCTGAAACATCGGTTACAACCGCACCTTTTTTTATGTACTCGCCGTACCTTGCAACATAGTCAACAACCGCCTGCGGATACATTGAAAGGATAATTAGGTCTGCGTTTTCAAGGCTTTCATGTGTGCCGATTTCATCAATCGCACCTTCTTTTAAAGCCTTTTCGGCAGTAGATTTTGTTCTGTTGATACCGATTACACGGTGGTCGGTGTACTTTTTTATCGCCTTGCAAAAACTGCCGCCGATAATTCCGAGTCCTACAACTGCAATATTCACTGCATTAGCCTCCGTTTGTGTATTCTTTAATAAAGTTAATTAAAGTCCAAATCGGTACGGCTGAAAAACCGTACCGAAAGTAAAAATCTTAATTTAATTTGTCAACAGCCTTTTTTAAGCCGAAAACCTTCTTTGCAACTCCGTCAAACTGCTTTGGAGTAAGTGACTGCGCACCGTCCGAAAGTGCGTGCGGCGGATCGTTGTGAACCTCTATGATAAGACCGTCTGCACCTGCGGCAACTGCTGCCATTGCAAGCGGTTCAACAAGCCATGACTTGCCCGAAGCATGGCTCGGATCAACAATAACAGGAAGGTGAGAAAGCTTTTTGATAATCGGGATAGCCGAAATATCAAGAGTGTTTCTTGTGAATGTTTCGTATGTGCGGATGCCTCTTTCGCAGAGCATAACCTTATCGTTACCGCCTGCCATAATGTATTCGGCACTCATAAGCCATTCTTCGATTGTTGCGGAAAGACCTCTCTTGAGAAGGATAGGCTTGTCAATTTTGCCAAGCTCCTTGAGAAGCTCAAAGTTCTGCATATTTCTTGCACCAACCTGAATAATATCCACATTCTCGAACATATCAATGTGTGACGCTCTCATAATTTCTGTTACAATCGGCAGACCTGTTTCTCTTCTTGCTGTTTTAAGAAGATCAAGTCCTTCTGCCTTGAGTCCCTGGAAAGCGTAGGGTGAAGTACGGGGCTTGAATGCGCCGCCTCTGAGAAGTGTTGCGCCCGATGCCTTAACGTCCTTTGCAATTTGAACAATCTGCTCCTCGCTTTCAACAGAGCAGGGACCTGCCATAATGTGCAGACTGCCGTCACCGATTGTTACATTGTCATTGATTTTAATGACTGTATCGTCGGGATGGAACTTTCTGTTAGCCTTTTTGTACGGCTCCTGAACTCTCTTTACATTTTCAACAATGTCCTGAGCGTCAATATACTCAATGTCAATTTTTGTTGTATCGCCGATAAGACCGAGTACGGTTGACTGAACACCGTCCCACTTATTAACCTTTACATCATAGCTCTCTTTGAGCATATTTGTGAATTTTGTAATCTGCTCCTCTGTTGCAGACGGTTTTAATACTATAATCATTGCTTTAATTTCCTTTCAATTCACTTTTGACGAAACGAATTGAAGTTCGTCATATTTCTTTAGTCATTTTAGCACTTTAAAGCGTGATAGTCAATAGAATAAATGCAGAATCAAGCGTTTTTATGCGGTTTTTCAGCCACATCTGTACCGTTTACTGCGTCGATTATTGCAAAAGCGGTTTTTAACGGTGTGTTTTGACCCTTTATCACAATATCGGCAGCGGCATGATAAATTGGGTATCTGTCATTATAGAGGTCTTTCATAACCCTGTCCCTGTCCGGACGCTGAAGCAAGGGTCTTGTTGTGTCGTTTTTAAGACGGCTTTTGATGATTCCGAGAGGCACATCAAGAAAAACAATCTTGTCTTTGCCCTTAAAAGCCTCAACATTTCTCTTGAATGTAAACGCACCGCCGCCCGATGCAATTACAAGACCTTCAAGCCCTGCAAGCTCAACACAGGCATCGTGTTCCATATCACGAAACTTTTCTTCGCCGTACTTTTCAAATATTTCGGAAACGGTCATTCCCGCTTTTTGTTCAATGTATGAGTCCATATCGAGAAATTTTCTTCCCGATTTTCTTGCAATGTTTTTGCCTACGGTTGACTTTCCGCAACCCATAAATCCGCATAAAACTATGTTGTTCACCTTAAATTTCTCCGTTCATCAGAAATTCTTTTCAAGCTCTTTTGCAGAGTCGATACAAAGCTGAGCAATGTCGCCCTTGTCATAAACAGAGCCGTCCCAATGTTCGTGAGAAACAACTGCCTGCCATACGAGCATTGCCATTCCGCTTTCGGCTGTTGCACCGTTTGCCCTTGCTTTTTTAACAAGCATCGTTTCAAGCGGATTGTAAACAGCGTCAAATACATTTGCACAACGGTTTATTACACCGTCGCTTACAGGCTGATTTTCAATCTTAGGATACATTCCTATGGGAGTTGCGTTGATAAGCACATCAATGTCGCCCGAAAGTTCGTCAATAAGGCAGAAGCTTACATCGCAACCTGTAACTGTTTTTCTGATTTCATCGCATAAAGCCTCGGCAATTTTCAAATCCTCTTTTCTTACGGCAAAGAGGAGGGGCTGTTTTTTGAGAATAACCTCGTATGCCATTGTTCTTGCAACACCGCCGCAACCGATGATTACGATTCTGCCGTTAAGCATAATTCCTGCCGCATCAAGAGCCTTTAAAAATCCGTCCGGATCTGTTGTGTAGCCCTTGGAAATGCCGTTTTTGTTTGAAACCGTGTTCACACTGCCGTACATCTCGGCCTTTGCGTCAATTTCGTCAAGAAACGGAATAACAGCCTGCTTGTGCGGAATTGTAATGTTAAATCCGTCAAGCTTTGAAAGGGTATTTTTAAATTCATATTCAAGATTTTCCGGAGCAATGTCAAGCTTTGTATATTCGGCTTTGACACCCTGAAGTTCAAAAAGTCTTGTGTGTATAAACGGTGACATTGTGTGACCGATTGGGTGACCGATTACGGCAAATTTCTTGGTTTCCATAATAAAAAATACCTCCGAGGTTCATATTTTTAGCTATGCAGAAATAAACTTAAAAGAAATTATTTATGCAAAAATCAGAAATTTTTCAAAAAATTTCAAATATATATTGACAAAGGGGTAAATAATCAATAATATAAGGGAAGTAGAGCAATCCGTTTGCTTTCATACCATTGTAGCATAAACCAAGTGCTTTTGTCTATAATTTACTTTGGACAATCAATATTTTTACCGGGAGGAATTAGTAATGGTATTAGAAAAAGTTAAGGCAATTCTTGCTGAACAGTTTGATGTTGAAGAGGATAAGATTACTGCTGACACAGATCTTCAGGAAGATCTCGGCGCAGATTCACTCGATGTTGTTGACCTTCTTATGTCAATCGAAGACGAGTTTGAGGTTGAAGTTCCCGATGAGGAAATCGAAAACATCAAGACTGTAGGCTCACTCGTTTCTTACATTGAGGCTCATTCATAATTAAATCTTTAATTTTTTCGCATTTTTTGAGAGGTCGTTTTGCGGCCTCTTTTTGTTTTGTCGAAAAGGTTGAAAATTCAGAGATTTAGTGTATATTGAAAAGGTTGAAAATTTAAAAATTTAGTGTATAATGGTAATGTTATGATGTTATGACTAGATGTTATGACAGCCGTGTATTCGGCATTTTGAATATGTAAAAAATATGTTAAAAAATAAGTAAAATTTTATTTTACGGAGGGAATATAATGGCAAACAACAAAAAAATGGTTGAAGCTATCACAAGTAGAGATGAGGACTTTGCAAAGTGGTACACCGACATCGTTAAAAAAGCTGAGCTCGTTGACTATTCGGGCGTAAAGGGTTGTATGGTTATCCGCCCCTACGGCTACGCTATCTGGGAAAATATTCAGGCTGACCTTGACCGCCGTTTCAAAGAAACTGGTCATGAGAATGTTTATATGCCTATGTTTATTCCCGAAAGTCTTTTACAGAAAGAAAAAGACCATGTTGAGGGCTTTGCTCCCGAATGTGCATGGGTTACTGTAGGCGGTCAGGAAAAGCTTCAGGAGCGTCTTTGCGTTCGTCCTACATCGGAAACTCTTTTCTGCGAGCATTACAAAAAGATTATCAACACATACCGTGACCTTCCGAAGCTCTACAACCAGTGGTGCAGCGTTGTAAGATGGGAAAAGACAACCCGTCCGTTCCTTCGTACATCGGAATTCCTCTGGCAGGAAGGTCATACAATGCATGAAACCGAAGAAGAAGCAAGAGAAGAAACGCTCAGAATGCTTCATGTTTATTCTGATTTCTACAAGGAAACTCTTGCTATTCCGGCAGTAATCGGCAGAAAGACAGAAAAAGAAAAGTTTGCAGGTGCCGAAGAAACCTACACAATCGAGCCGATGATGCACAACGGTGTTGCTCTTCAGGGCGGTACATCACACTACTTCGGCGACGGCTTTGCAAAGAGCTTTGGCATCACATACACAGGCAAGGACAATAAGCTTCATTATCCGCATCAGACATCATGGGGTGTTTCTACAAGAATGATCGGTGCGCTCATTATGGTTCACTCTGATGATGACGGTCTTGTTCTTCCGCCAAAGATTTCTCCTATTCAGGTTGCACTCATTCCTGTTGCACAGCACAAAGAGGGTGTTCTTGAAAAGGCAGAGGAGCTTAGAAAGGCACTTGCCGAAAAGTTCAGAGTAAAACTTGATTCTTCAGACCACGCTCCCGGCTGGAAGTTTGCCGAGTACGAGATGAAGGGCGTGCCTGTAAGAGTTGAAATCGGTCCTAAGGATATCGAAAAGAATCAGTGCGTAGTTGTTCGCCGTGATACCCGTGAAAAGGCATTTGTTTCAATTGACGAGCTTGTACCGTTTGTTGAAAACCTTATGGTTACAATCCACAACGATATGTATGACCGTGCTCTTAAAAACACACAGGAAAAGACATTCACAGCAACAACATTTGATGAGTTCGTTGACACAGCCAAGAACAAGCCCGGCTTTATCAAGGCTATGTGGTGCGGCGATACAGCCTGTGAAGAAAAAATCAAAGAAGTTACAGGCGGCGTAAAGAGCAGATGTATCCCATTCAACGAGGAGCATCTCTCGGATGTATGCGTATGCTGCGGCAAGCCTGCAAAGCATATGGTATTCTGGGGCAAGCAGTATTAATTTGTAAATGAAGTCAATAATATTTTCGGAGGTGACGGGAATGCAGTCGGTTGATTTGAAAAAGCGTAGGCGTGCAGTAAAAATTGCAAATGCCGTAAACAGTATCGAGGGTGTTCCTGTTTCCAAAGAGGTAAAACTTATTCAGGCTCGTTTTGCCAAAGGTGAGCTAACGAGTGAACAGATGAAAACCGAAGTTATTTCTTTTTGCAAAAGGTTGAGTTATGAATAAATATGATATTTATTTGTATGATGATTGCAATGTTTTAAAAAATAAATTTGGAGTTAAAGACGAGAAAAAGCTTGATTTAATAGAATCAAATATAGCGAGTACAAATATGTCAACACTGTATTCAAGCGGATTTTCGGATTTTTCACCAAAGGGAATGTGTTATGTACACAAAACCATATTCGGTGATGTTTACGAATGGGCAGGACAGTACAGAGATATAAACATTAAAAAGCGTGAGCCTTTGCTTGCAGGAAAGAGTGTTTGGTACTCAAATTGGGATACTGTTGACAGCGATTTGGAAAAAGCATGGAAAGAAATAAATTCACAAAAGTGGGAATCCTTTTCGCACGATGAATTTGTGTTGAAAGCAGCACACCTTTTTCCACGCATATGGCAGGTACATCCGTTCCGTGAGGGAAACACACGCACAGTTGTTATGATGTTAGCTCTGTTTGTTGAATATTACGGTTACTATTTTGATTATGAGTTAATGGCATCGTGTGCAGGTTATGTGAGAAATTCGTTTGTGCTTTGCAGTTTTGGTAAAAATTCGGAGTATGAACATCTTGAAAAAATTTTGTCTGATGCAATAAGTGAAGAACCCATTGATGATACGGAATTTGAGCCTGAACAAATAGAAAATACAGAAAAATATAAAAAATATTACACAGGTGAGTACAAGCCTGTTCCTCATGAATATTTTGAAGATTGACAGTTTAAGATAAACAAAAGGTGGTGAGAAAATGCCAATCAAGGTACAAAGTAATCTTCCGGCAATCAAGGTGCTGGAATCGGAAAATATTTTCGTAATGCCTAACGAGGTTGCCCTCAGGCAGGATATCCGTCCGTTGAAAATTCTTATTCTGAATCTGATGCCGACAAAAATCGAAACCGAAACCCAGCTTTTAAGGCTGCTCGGCAACAGTCCTCTGCAGGTTGATATCGAGCTTTTGCAGATGGCATCACACACCTCTAAAAATACCTCTCCGCATCATCTGACAACCTTTTACAAGACCTTTAATCAGGTGAAGAACGAAAGCTTTGACGGAATGATTATCACGGGTGCGCCTGTTGAACAGCTCGACTTTGAAGAGGTCGATTATTGGGGCGAGCTTTGTGAAATTATGGAGTGGTCAAAGCATAATGTATGCTCAACATTCCACATCTGCTGGGGCGCTCAGGCAGGTCTTTATTATCACTACGGCATAAAAAAGCACCTTTTGCCCGAAAAGCTCAGCGGAGTTTACACCCACAAGGTGCTTGTTCCGCATCACGAGCTTATGAGAGGCTTTGACGATACATTCACAATCCCTCATTCAAGGCATACGGGAATTGATGAAGAGGCGTTGAAAAGGTGCAGAGGGCTTGAAGTACTTGCTGTTTCCGAGATTGCAGGTTCATGCGTAATTTGCAGCCGAAACGGCAGACAGGTGTTTGTTACAGGTCACGCAGAGTATGACCGTGACACCCTTGCCAAGGAATATTTCAGAGATAAAAACAAGGGGCTCAATCCGAATGTTCCCTACAACTATTTTCCGAATGACGATGCGTCAAAAACTCCGCCGATGATTTGGAGAAGCAACGCAACCTTGCTCTACACAAACTGGCTCAATTATTTCGTTTATCAGGCAACTCCGTATGATCTCCGTGAGCTTATCAACAGATATCCTCACTAAATTAAATATAAAATCAACCCCGAAGTGCCAAAACTTCGGGGTTTTGTTATGTAAAGTGTTGTATTTATCATACACATTATGTTATAATTACCTTAATTGTACATAATGAAAAAGTGCAAAAATGAAAATCCGCAACGAAACAGGTGTTTTTATGGAGAAAAAGCGTACCGTAATCAAGGTTGGTACTTCAACGCTGACTTATGAAAACGGAAAAATAAATTACAGAAGAGTTGAACAGCTTTGCAAGGTTCTTTCCGATTTGCAGAACCGCGGGGAACAGGTTATCTTTGTTTCTTCGGGTGCTATTGCTGTCGGAATGGGCAAGGCAGGACTTGATAAGCGACCTTCCGAAACCAAGAAAAAACAGGCTCTTGCCGCAATCGGTCAGTGTGAGCTTATGTTTATGTACGACAAACTTTTCGGCGAGTACAACCACTCCGTTGCACAGCTGCTTCTCACGCGTTACGCTGTTGAAACAGAGCAGAAAAGGCAGAATGTTATCAACACAATTGATGAACTTCTCAAAATGAACATTATCCCTGTAATCAACGAAAACGATACAGTTACAATTGATGAACTTGAGGGCAACAATTTCGGTGATAACGATATGCTTTCCGCAATTGTTGCAGGACTTGTTGCCGCAGACAGGCTCATTATTCTTACGGATATTGACGGTCTGTACGATTCAAACCCACGAACAAATCCAAATGCCAAAAAGCTCGATATTATCGAAAAAATCAATGCTGAAATTTTTGAAATGGCGGCAGGCACAGGCTCAAACCGTGGCACAGGCGGTATGATTACAAAGCTTCAGGCGGCTGATTATGCCACAAAACGAGGTGTTGAGGTCAGCGTTATCAACGGCTCAAATCCCGAAAATCTTTATGAAGTAATTGACGGAAATAAAATAGGAACAAAATTTTTACCTGTTGAATAATCGGAGGAAAATTATGACTACACTTGAACAAATGGGTGCAAAGGCAAAAGATGCGTCAAGATTTCTTATGACAGCCGGTTCAAAAAAGGACATCGCCCTCGGTGCAATTGCAGACGCACTCTGCGAAAACTGCGAAGAAATTCTTGCGGCTAACAAAATTGACCTTGAGAACGGCGAAAAAAGCGGCCTTACGGCGTCACTTCTTGACAGGCTCAGATTGTCAGAGGAGAGAATCAACGGTATGGCTGACGGTGTAAGACAGGTTGCGGCTTTGCCCGATCCCGTGGGCAGAGTTCTTGACGGCAGAACCCTCAAAAACGGCTTGCAAATTGAAAAGGTAACAGTTCCGATGGGTGTTATCGGAATCATCTTTGAGGCAAGACCTAATGTAACTTCCGATGCGGCGGCTCTTTGCCTTAAAGCAGGCAGTGCCGTAATTCTTCGTGGCGGTAAAGAGGCTTTTCATTCAAATATGGCAATCGCAAAGGTTATGCGTGACGCACTCGAAAAGGCAGGATTTCCCCGTGACTGCGTAGCACTTGTTGAGGACACAACAAGACAGAGCGCAACAGAGCTTATGCAGCTTTCCGATTATCTCGATGTACTCATTCCCCGTGGCGGTGCAGGACTTATCAAAAGCGTTGTTGAAAATGCAAAAGTTCCCGTTATCGAAACAGGCGTGGGTAACTGCCATATCTATGTTGACAAGAGTGCAGATATTGAAATGGCGAAGAATATTGTTTTCAACGGCAAAACCTCTCGCCCATCTGTATGCAATGCGCTTGAAACATTGCTTGTACACAAGGATATCGCAGAAAAAGCTCTGCCTGTAATCAAAGCAGAGCTTGATAAAAAGAATGTTGAAATCAGAGGATGTGACAGAACAAAACAGATTCTCGGCGACTGCGTTGTTCCTGCAACGGAAGAAGATTATAGAGTCGAATTTCTTGATTACATCATTGCCGTAAAGGTTGTTGACAGCCTTGATGACGCAATTGCTCATATTCAGAAGTACAGTACAGGTCACAGCGAATGTATCGTGACAAGCGACTACAACAGTGCAAACGAGTTCACGGCACGAATTGATTCTGCGGCGGTTTATGTAAACGCATCAACTCGCTTTACCGACGGCGGAGAATTTGGACTCGGTGCAGAAATCGGAATTTCAACCCAGAAGCTCCACGCAAGAGGACCTATGGGACTTAACGAGCTTACAAGCTCAAAATATATCATCAGAGGAAACGGACAAATCCGATAATCACATCAGAAGATACATCAGTGCAAGCAGAACTGACGGATCGGTGTTTTCTTCCATAAGCAGTATCACAAGCAAAAGAATAAGGCTTTGCTCCTTGTTTTTGAACATCAGATTCAAAAGACCGTCATCCTTTTTCACAACGGGCGGTTCGGGTATTTCAGACTTTGGCTCTTCCTGCTTTTCGGGTTGTTTCGGAGCTTCCCTTTTGGGGACTTCACGGTTGAATTGCGGCTTTCGGTGCATCTGCTGTGCACGGTTAAAAGCCTCCTCTTCAAAACTCGGCAAAAAATCACCTCCTGTCAGAACAATCCGTTTTCACGCAGCAACGGCATAAGGCGGAATAATTTCAGCATCTTTTCGGCTTTGTCAAGCTTTTCCTGCCGTTCATGTGAAAGAAACGGTCTGAGCGAATCAAGCAGTCGGGTGGTGTCATCGCTGTTGTTCAGCGAGCTTAAAAGCGGTGCAAATTTGGCAATTGTGCCGATCGTGTCGTCACCGCCAATCATTGACATAAGGTTATTTTCGGGCGGTTTCGGCTTTGGCGGTTGTTTTTGCTCACCCGTCAGACCAAGCTGTGCCCCAAGACTTTGCACTTGTTTCATTGCCTCGGGGTTCTGCAAGATCTGATTGAGCTTATCCTGTAAATCCGACATATCATTCACCGCCGAGCAGTTTCATCAGCGCCTGAGCCTGCGGACTTTGCAAAAGTTTCTTTGCTTTTTCGGGATCTGACAAAACGCTCTCAATCTGCTTTGATTGATTCGGATTTGTATTTTTCAAAAGATTTTCTATGTTACCGCTTTGTGCGGCACTTTCAAGCTGTTCCTTAGAGATACCGTACTTTTTCGATACCTCACCGAGCAGTTTATTAACTTTTTTATTATCAGACATACCAACACCTCAACATATACTATGCGGAAATTTTATTTTTAGAACGGAGAATTTTCAATGCGTATTTTGGTAGTTTCGGACACTCACGGAGATCTTCGCAGTCTTATCAAAGCCGTTGACGCACAGCGCAAGGCGGAAATAATTGTGCATTGCGGCGACGGTGAAGAACAACAGCGGTTTTTAAAGGATAATTACAAAGACAAGATGATTGTTGCCGTAAGGGGCAACTGCGATTGGAACAGCTTTTTTCCGTCAAAGGAGATTTTTAAAGCCTGCGGTAAAACCATCTTTGTAACACACGGACATCTCTATGACGCAAAATCGGGACTTTACCGCATTACCTCCGCCGCAAGAGAAGCAGGAGCGGATATTCTCCTCTTCGGTCATACACATATGCCTCTCACACTCTACGAGGACGGTCTGTATATTATGAACCCAGGTTCATGCCACGGATACTATGCGTCCTACGGCATTATCGACATCACCGACAAGGGCGAAATTGTTACCAATACCGTAGCCTTAAAATAATTGTGGAAATTGCAAAAATAAAATGATATAATTAAATGTGATGAATAAGCGGAGGTGGGATTTTGAATTTTGACGGTTTTGATTTTGACGACAATATAAAACAAACCTTCAACACCCTTGATATTCAGGGCAGAGTTCCCCACGCTGTTGTAATAGAAAGCAGGGACAGCGAAAAGGCAATGAGCCTTGCCGTGTTTTTGTCAATGTATGCGGTGTGTACCGAACCGATAAAGCCGTGCGGCAGTTGTGAACAATGCCACAAGGCAAAAAACAAGGCACACCCCGACATTAAATATGTTGAACTCCCAAAGGACAGAAAGCAAAATTCAATTGAACAGATGAGGGAGATAATCAAGGATTCTGTCGTTAAGCCTAACGATTCAAACGCAAAGGTGTATATCTTCCCCTTTGCCGACACAAGACTGTCGGAGATTGTTCAGAACTCATTTCTCAAACTCCTTGAAGAACCGCCGCAGAATGTGTATTTCATTATACTCTGCGAAAATTCCAAAAAACTGCTCACAACAATTCTTTCCCGCTCAAGTGTGTTCCGCCTGAAAACAAAAGATGTTTTCAGTGATGATGCGGTTGCAGGTGCAAAGAAAATCGTAAAAGGAATTTTGTCAACACGGGAGTATGACCTTATGCAGGCACTTTATGCCCTCAGCAACAAAAACCTGGCGGACGAAATTCTGCTCGTTGTAAAGCTGATTCTGCGTGACGGAATGGCAATAAGCGTTGGAGCGGATGCTGTTTTTGACGAAGAATGTGCAAGAGAGCTTGCAAGACGATTCACTCGGGCAAAGCTGATTTCAATGATTGAGCTGACCGAGAACGCAAAATTGAAAATACCAAAACATATAAATATAAATCTCCTCACAACTTGGCTGTGCGGAGAATACAGGAGGATTTCATGGCAGAGGTAATCGGAGTACGATTTAAAGAAGTCGGCAAAGTGTACTACTTTGATCCGCTTGACAATAAACTTAACACAGGTGACAGGGTAATTGTTGAAACGGCAAGAGGTCTTGAGTGCGGAGAAGTTGCAACTCCGAACAAGACTGTTGATGATGCGGAGATTTCTCATCCGCTCAAGCCGTTAATCAGAATTGCAACCGAAAAAGACCTTAATCACCTTGCGGAAAACAAACTCAAAGAAAAGGAAGCATACAGAATCTGTGAACAGAAAATTGCCAACCACAAACTTGAAATGAAGCTTGTGAATGTTGAATACACATTTGACAACAGCAAAATTCTTTTCTACTTCACAGCTGACGGAAGAGTTGACTTCCGTGCCCTTGTAAAAGACCTTGCAAGCGTGTTCAGAACAAGAATTGAACTTCGCCAAATCGGTGTCCGTGATGAGGCAAAAATGCTCGGCGGACTCGGTATCTGCGGAAAGCCGTTCTGTTGCGCAAGCTTTATGGGTGAGTTTCAGCCTGTTTCAATCAAAATGGCAAAGGAGCAGGGTTTATCGCTCTCTCCCGTTAAAATTTCGGGAACCTGCGGCAGACTTATGTGCTGTCTTAAATATGAACAGGAAGCATACACAGACCTTCTTAAACACACCCCAAAGGTAGGAGCAATTGTAAATACTCCCGAGGGCAGAGGTCTTGTTGTTGAAAACAACCTGATTGCAGGAACTTTAAAGGTTAAGCTCAACAACACTCCCGAAGATGCCGCTCCGAAATTGTTCACAGTCAAGCAATGCAAGCTTGTCAAGGACGGCTACATCAAGCTTGACAAAAAGGAAATGGAAAAATTCAAGGAACTTGAATAATTTTTTGTAATGTGTACAGCGTTCGTCAAGTTGCAGTAAAAAAGAACTGTTTTCAGTTTAAAATATAAAATTCTTTCCAAAAGGTTGCTTTTTTCAAAATTTATGTTACAATAAAGGTGAAATTTATGAAGGAGGTATTTCCCTATGGCATATACTATCAGTGACGATTGCATCATGTGTGGTGCTTGTGCAGATAACTGCCCTTGCGAGGCTATTTCAGAAGGCGACGGCAAGTATGAAATCAATGCAGACGCTTGTGTTGATTGCGGTTCATGTGCTGAAGTTTGCCCCGTTGGCGCTCCACAGGAAGGCTAATTAAGGGTTAATCCACAAAACAGGCGGCAGGGATTTCCTTGCCGCTTTTTAATTACTTTTTTCAGGGGAATACCGATGAATAATACACATCTTGAACCGCTTGGCAGCGGTATTAAAATATATGTGTCCGACAGCTACCATTTTTCAACGGACACAATTTTGCTTGCCGATTTTTCAAAGCAAATCGGTGCGAAAAAGTGCGTTGACCTCGGCACAGGCTGCGGAACAATTCCGCTTTTGTGGTACAAAAACAATAACCGCCTTGACATCACGGCGGTAGAAATACAGGAGAATGCCTGCAGGCTGTTTTCACAAAGTCTTGAATACAACAACCTTCAGGATAAAATAAGAATTGTAAACTCGGACTTAAACAAGCTTGACGGTGCGTTGCCGCTCGGTTCATTTGACCTTGTTGCCTGCAATCCGCCCTACAAAATCGGCGGAGGCGGAATTACAAATCCCGAAAACGCAAAGCTTGTTGCAAGGCACGAATCCGAATGTACGCTTGACGATGTGTGCCGCTGCGGTTCGTCACTTTTACAGTTTGGAGGACGGTTCTGCATTTGTCAGCGCCCCGAAAGACTCGCCGACGCAATGGAAGCAATGCGTAAATATTCGGTTGAGCCGAAAAGATTAAGGCTTGTCCAACAGCGAAAGTCAAAAGCTCCAAAACTCTTTTTGCTTGAAGGCAGAAGGGGCGGCAAAAGGGGATTCCTTGAGGTTATGCCAACCCTTTTTATTGAGGACGAAAGCGGAAACTTTTCCGAAGAAATGCTGAACATCTACGGCAGTTACAAGGAGGACTATATAAATTGAGCGGAATTTTATATGTAACGGGAACGCCGATAGGCAACCTCGGAGATTTTTCACCGAGAGCCGTAGAAACCCTTGAATCGGTTGATTTTATTGCGGCAGAGGACACAAGGGTAACGCTTAAACTCTTGAACCATTTCGGCATAAAAAAGCCTATGGTGAGCTATTTTGAACATAACAAGCGTGAGCGTGGCGAAATCATCTGCAACAGAATTGAACAGGGCGAAAATTGTGCCATTGTAACGGACGCAGGAATGCCGTGCATTTCCGACCCGGGAGAAGATTTGATAAAACTCTGCGAGGAGCGCGGAATAAAAACCGTGGTGATTCCCGGACCGAGTGCCGTGATTTCCGCACTTGCGGTTTCGGGACTTGAAACAGGCAGATTCACATTTGAAGGCTTTTTGAGCGTGAACAGAAAGAGCCGCAGCGAGCATCTTGACAGTCTGAAAAACGAACACAGAACAATGATTTTTTATGAAGCGCCCCACAAGCTTCCGCAAACTCTCCGTGATTTGTACAGCTTTTTCGGTGACAGAAAGCTTTCGATTGTCCGTGAACTCACTAAAATTCACGAAGAAGTAATCCGCACCACAACAAAATATGCTGCGGAAAATTATGCGGACGGAAGTCTGAAGGGCGAATTTGTGCTTGTGCTTGAGGGCAAAAAGCAGGAGGAAAAATCCGAAGAATACACCCTTGAATTTGCGGTTGAAACCGCCCGCAAGCTGATTGAAAACGGTGCAAAGCCCACCGAGGCGGCAAAAGAGGCGGCAAGTATAACAGGCTTTAAGAAAAATGAGATTTACAGGGAGCTGTTGTAAATGACATACGAAAACGCTGTTGAAAAAATTCATTCACTTTTGACATTCGGTTCTCGTCCGGGACTTGACCGAATGAGAATTTTGCTTGACAGGCTCGGAAATCCGCAGGACAGGCTGAAATTTATACACATTGCAGGTACGAACGGCAAAGGCTCGGTTTGTGCTATGCTTTCATCCGCACTTGTTGCGGCAGGCTACAAAACAGGCTTGTTCATTTCACCGTATATCACGGATTTTCGTGAGAGGATACAAATAAACAATTGTATGGTGAGCGAGTCCGTTCTCACGGATGCGGTTGAAAAAACTTTCCCTATTATCGAGCAACTGCGTGAAGAGGGCACAATCATCACAGAATTTGAGTATGTCAACGCTCTTCAATTTTATATACACGCAAATGCAGCTTGTGACATTGTCGTTCTTGAAACAGGAATGGGCGGTCTGCTCGACTGCACCAACACTATAAAATCACCGCTTTGTGCCGTTATCACCACAATCGGACTTGACCACACGGCAATTCTCGGTGATACAATTGAAAAAATTGCACAGCAAAAATGCGGAATCTTCAAGCCCGACTCAATGGCGGTTACTTCAAAGCAGGATATCCGTGCAATGAAGGTTATTGAATCAACTGCAAGAGAAAAGAAAATTCCGCTTGCAACGAGCGAGAGCGTTAATATTGATGTCATCGAAACCACCTTAAAGGGCAGTCGCTTTATGTTTAACGGTGTTGAAATTGATCTTCCGCTTTCGGGTGATCATCAGCTTGAAAATGCAAAAACCGCACTTGCGGCACTTGATATGCTCCGTTGCAATTCTCTGATTTCAATAACAGATGAGCAGATTGCAAACGGTTTTGCAAAGGCTGTCAACCCTGCAAGACTTGAGCTGTTGAGTGAAAAACCGATTGTTCTGCTTGACGGTGCTCACAATCCTAACGGAATTGAGGCGCTTAAATCGGCAATCCAAAAATTCCTTCCGAATAAGTATATAATTGCAATCACGGGGATGCTTGCCGACAAGGATGTCAGCACTTCGGTAAAACTGCTTGACGGAGTTTTTGACAGAGTTTATACGGTTCCCGTTCACAATCCAAGGGCAATGCACCCTGCAAAGCTTATGCAACAGTATGCAAGATTTGTTGACGATACGGTAACTTTTGAGAGTGCTGAACACGCATTCGATATGGCTTTTGCTCAGGCAAAAAAGACCGATTGTGCAGTTGTAATCTGCGGTTCGCTCTACCTTGCAGGCGAAATCCGTCCGTATATTATCGACAAAATCAAGGCTGAAAATGAAACAGCAGAAAAGTAAATTTTTCGTGACAACAGAATAAAACAAATTTTTTGCTCCGTACTTATTATCATTAAGATAACAGGTGCGGAGCTTTTATTTTTGAGAAGGACTGATAAAATTGCTGAAAACGGAATTTAAAAATAACATTCTCACGGCATACATTGACGGCGAAATCGACCACGATTCAGCCGCAGAAATACGCACAAAAATTGATGCCGCCGTTCAGAACAACAAACCGAAACTTTTGTGCCTTGATTTCTCTAAAGTATCGTTTATGGACTCATCGGGCATAGGTCTTGTAATGGGACGGTACCGTCAGATGAAACTTGTCGGCGGAGAGTTGCGTGTAATCAATATTCCCGACAGATTGTACAGGCTTTTTGCAATGTCGGGACTCGAAAGTTTGGGGGTGTTGAGATGAAAACAGTCAATGAAATGAAACTTTGTGTGCCGTCAAAAAGCTGTAACGAGGCTTTTGCACGAAGCGTTGTGTCGGCATTTATAATGAACCTTGACCCGACCGTAAACGAACTCAGCGACCTCAAAACCGCCGTGTCAGAGGCTGTGACGAACTGTATTGTTCACGGCTACCGCCACCAAAACGGAACGATTTACATAAACGGAAAAATCACAGCCGAAAATAAGGTGATTATCAAAATCCGTGATAAGGGTTGCGGAATCCCCGACATTAAAAAAGCGATGGAACCGCTGTTTACAACCGCCCCCGAAGAGGACAGAGCAGGACTCGGATTTGCCGTTATGCAGAGCTTTTGCGACAAGGTGAGTGTCCGTTCAAAACCCGACAGTGGTACAACCGTAACTCTTGAAAAAACTATAGGTTCGGAAAATGACCGATAAAAATAAACTTGCCGACAAAAATATGGGACTTGTCCATGCCTGTTGCAAACGGTTTTCGGGAAAGGGGATAGAGTACGAAGAGCTTTTCGCATCGGGGTGCCTTGGACTTGCAAAGGCGATAAATAACTTTGATGAAAGCCGTAACCTGCAGTTTTCAACCTATGCCTTCCCCGTGATTATGGGCGAAATAAAGCGGCTTTTCCGTGACGGCGGTGCAGTCAGGGTAAGCCGCGCATTAAAGGAGCTTTCACTTGCAATATCAAGGCTTAACAATGAAAGCAAGCTGAAAAACGGCAAAGAACTCACCGTGAGCGAGCTTGCCGAAAGGCTTGATACAAGCGAGGAAAAAATCATTGACGCACTTAACAGCGCAAGAGTTCCGCTCTCCCTGACTGCCGAATATGACAGCGAGGGCAACCCACAGCTTGATGTCCCGACAGATGATATTCAGGACGAAATCTCGGAGCGATTGTCGCTTGAACAGGCAGTAAAATCCCTATGCGACACCGACCGAAAAATAATCCAACTGCGTTACTATCAAAGCAAAACCCAAACCCAGACCGCCAAAATTCTTTCTATGACGCAGGTTCAAATCAGCCGCAGAGAAAAGAAAATTCTTACTGCCATACGGGACAAAATGTCGGTGTAAAAGCAAAGTTATCAGTAGGGGCGTTCATTGGACGCCCGCACGGCGAGCCGCTAAATTTTAATACCCACACATAAAAACAGGCTGTACAAATTTCGTACAGCCTGTTGCTTTATGGTTTTCTTGTGCCGCAACCGCATGTTCCGACATAATTTTGATTTATCTTTCCACACTTTGGACATTGCCAAACATCGGTTTGAGCCGAAATCGGTTCAAAATTCGGCCTTTGACAACTACAGTTTGAGCAATATCTTATGTTGGCAGGATTTGAATTTCCGCATTTCGGACACAGCCATTTTGTACTTACATTCGTTTTTTCGCGGCTTTCTTTTGTAATATAACTGTTAAATGCTTTATTTGCCGATGCGTTTACTTTTTGAATTGCACATGCAAAAATTATTGCAATTATTTCGAGAAATGCCGCAATCATCATACCTGTGAGATTTTCATCACGGTGATGATCTATATAAGATGATACATTCATTATAA
>CAJMRT010000016.1 GCA_905215855.1 uncultured bacterium | reverse complement strand
CAAGCGGTAAGGCAACGGACTTTGACTCCGTCACCCGTGGGTTCGAATCCCGCCGGCTCAGCCATGAAACAGGCACTTGCAATTATGTAAGTGCCTGTTTCAATTATAGTTACCTTTCGAGGGTTATGCTATTGCGTTGTAACGATATACATAAAAAAGAATGCAAAAGATAAATTTTTTAAAAATACTCTTGACCTAAAGTTAGCTTGAGGTTATATAATATAGCCAAAGAGAAATATCTCTGATTTATATTTAAAATTTATATGATAAGGAGCTTTGATTACGATGTATATTGAAAAAATAAACGGACCGCAGGATGTTAAGAAACTCAGTATTGATGAACTTAACGCTCTTGCATCAGAGATGCGTGACGCTTTACTTCACCGTGCAAGTGTTCACGGCGGTCATTTCGGCCCGAATTTCGGTATTGTAGAGGCAACAATTGCCCTTCATTATGTATTTGATTCACCACAGGACAAGTTTGTGTTTGATGTTTCACACCAGTCATATCCGCATAAAATCCTTACAGGCAGAAAAGAGGCATATATTGCACAGGAGCATTACGATGATGTAACAGGCTATACAAGCCCCATAGAGAGCGAACACGATATGTTTACTGTCGGTCACACATCAACCTCTGTCAGCCTTGCCTGCGGGCTTGCAAGGGGCAGAGATGTAACAAACGGCAAGGGCAATGTTATTGCACTCATCGGTGACGGCTCAATCAGCGGCGGTGAGGCTCTTGAAGGCTTTAATGTTGCCGGTGAAATGGATTCAAACCTGATTATTATAGCAAATGATAACCAAATGTCTATTGCAGAAAATCACGGCGGACTTTATAAAAATCTCAAACTTCTTCGTGACACAGACGGCAAGGCTGAATGTAATCTTTTCAAGTCAATGGGGCTTGATTATGTATATGTCAAGGACGGCAACAATATTGAAGAGCTTATCAAGGCTTTTAAGTCTGTAAAAGATATTGATCATCCTGTTGTTGTTCATATTAACACTCTTAAAGGTAAAGGTTATAAGCCTGCTGAAACCGACAAAGAAAGCTGGCATTGGTGTATGCCGTTTGATATTGAAACAGGCAAAACTACTGTTAATTTCCCTGATGAGGAGGACTACAGCTCAATTACAACAGATTATCTTAGAAATAAGATGAAGTCTGACAAGTCAGTTGTGGCGATTACAGCCGGCACTCCCGCACTTTACGGCTTTACTCCTGATGAGAGAAAAGCATTCGGCAGACAGTTTCTTGATGTAGGCATCGCAGAACAGACAGCCGTTGCAATGGCATCTGCTATCGCAAAGAATGGCGGCAAGCCCGTATTCAATGTTTACAGCTCATTTATCCAGAGAACCTACGATCAGCTTTCACAGGACTTGTGCATTGATTCAAACCCTGCAACAATCCTTGTACAGACTGCATCTGTAAACGGTATGACAGATGTTACACACCTCGGAATTTTTGATATTCCCATGATTTCAAACATTCCTAACCTTGTTTATATCGCTCCTACGACCAAAGAAGATTACCTTGCAGTTCTCGATTGGAGTATTGAGCAGAGCGATTACCCTGTTGCAATCCGTGTTCCTGTTGCAGAACTTGTTTCAACAGGCAAGCCTTGCACAAAGAATTTTGCAGAACTTAATAAATATGAGGTTGCTCAGCAGGGCGGTAAGATTGCCGTAATCGCACTCGGTTCATTCTATGGAATGGGCGAACAGGCTGCAAAGCTTATTGAAGAAAAAACAGGTACAGCACCTACTTTTATCAATCCTTACTACATTACAGGCGTTGACACAGAACTTCTTGAAAGCCTCAAAAAAGACCATGATGTTGTTGTGACACTTGAAGACGGAGTGCTTGACGGTGGTTTTGGTGAGAAGATTGCCCGTTTCTACGGTCCGTCAGATGTAAAGGTTATCAATTTCGGTCTTAAAAAGGAATTCCTTGACAGATATAATCCTGCCGATGTCCTCAAAGAAAACCGCCTTACACCCGAACAGATTGCAGAAGATGCAGTCGCTTTGATTAAATAAATTAAAATAAATATATGGCAAAAGAGGTTTGGACAGAAGAATAAAGAGCAGTTGCATATATATTTCTCTTGTGATACAATAACTGTAGTTATTTAAAATCTTAATTTTTACAAAGGGAAATATTATGAAAAAGACTAAATTTATAATCACCTTGTTAATGGCTGTTCTGATGACTTTTTCATCAGCCTTTTGTGTAAGTGTATCTGCGGCGTCTTCGCCCGATGAGGCGGTGATTTCGGGTAATTATGACGGCATTGAGCCTATTCCCACAGAAAAGCCCGAGGATAAGCCCGTAAAGCACGGCAACGGCTTTTCAAGCGAAGATTACGCTTTGTTTTATACTCAGACAACATTCCTCGCACTTCTTGCAGGATACCTGATTATCTTCAAAGTAAAGGGTACAAAGACAAAAGAGAAAATGCACAGAAGAAAACTTGACCGAAAGTGAAGTGGAATATGAAAATAAGTGAAATATTTTTAACTGTTCTTTTTATTTTTTCGGCACTTTCGTCTTTACTGACCCAAATACCTGTTATAAGAAATTCGATTGTATTTTTTATTCTCTTGTTAGCACAGCTTTTGTTTGTATTTATATTTCATCACAACATAAAGAAAATGAAAATATACGGTACTGTTATTACTGTGCTTGCTGTATCCAACATTATCAACGGTATTATCGCATGGTGTTGGGCGTATCAATCAATTAACAGCATAAGCGTACCAATAAAACAGGGAACGGACATACTTGGAATTGTTATGGCAAAGGCATCATTTGGTATGTTTGCCTACCTTATTTCAGGGATTGCAATAGTTGTTTTTGCAGAATGTATTGTTTCGGTATTTATAAAATACCGAACAAAAAAGAAACAACATCTAAAACAAAACGGATTGGCTCAATAAAAATGCCAATCCGTTTTATTACGTTGACACATTAAAACAGCCCGACCAAATTACGGTCGGGCTGATAATTTATGCGCTTTCAGCACTTAATTCTTTAGCTTTTTTCAAAGCAGCATCTTTTTGCTTTTTCTTCTTGATTACCTTGAGTCGGCTGAATTCCTCACGATCCTTTTCATCAAGAGCATCTGAAATGAACTTAACTGTTTCCTCAAAACGGGGAATCATAATGTTCTTCAGAGCATTTGCTCGTTTCTGAGTTTTCTTGATTGAATCGGCAAGGCGGTAAACGCTGTTCTCAATCTCGGCAAGCTCAACTGTAAGATTTTTAACTTCGGTAAATTTCGTATAAACCTTATCAATTGCCGAATTTGTTGTGCGCAGACCGTAGTGTAGGTAGTTATGATCCTCTCGTTCCTCAATAGTGAGAATCGGAATTTCAACACCCATAACACTTCTTGAATCAAGCTTCAAGCCGTTCTCATAGGGAATAGCGTTAGAAATATCTTCACAAAAGCCGTTGGTAACATTTGCCGTTTGAAGTGCTGTGTAAGCCTCTGCATAAGCGTCATCAATTTTCTGCTGGATTGCGTTTGCATGGTCGATAAGCGTCATCATTTCTCTGATGAGAATGTTACGCTTTCTGTCCAACAGTTCATAGCCGTTTTTGGCGAGTGCAAGGGATTTCTTAGTATTCATAAGATTACCCTTGGTAGGTACTGTCTGTACTGCCATAAATGCTCACACTCCTTTCTTCAAACGATTATTTGTCACCCTTATAGTACTGATCAAGCAAAGCATCGTCAACACGGTCAAGTTCTGCTCTCGGCAATGTTGAAAGCAATTCCCAACCAAGGTCAAGACTCTGTTCAATACTTCTGTTTTCATTAAAGCCCTGATTAACGAACTTTGATTCAAACAATCTGCCAAACTCAATGTACTTCTTATCAGTAGGAGAAAGCTCCTCTTCACCGATAACAGATGCAAGCGATCTTGCATCAATTACCTTTGCATAAGAAGCGAAAAGCTGGTTTGCAAGAGGCTGGTGATCGGCTCTTGTGTAACCCTCACCGATACCGTCCTTCATAAGACGGGAAAGGGAAGGAAGAACATTAACAGGCGGATACAGTCCCTGTCCCTGAAGTGAACGGTCAAGAACAATCTGTCCCTCTGTAATGTAACCTGTAAGGTCGGGGATAGGATGAGTAATATCGTCGTTAGGCATTGTCAAAATCGGAATCTGTGTAACAGAACCGTTGTGACCTTTAATCATACCTGCACGCTCATAAAGTGATGCAAGGTCAGAATAAAGATAGCCGGGGTAACCCTTTCTGCCCGGAATTTCACCTTTTGATGACGAGAACTCACGAAGAGCCTCGGCATAAGATGTCATATCGGTCATAATAACGAGAATGTGCATATCAAGCTCAAATGCAAGATATTCAGCAATTGTAAGAGCACATCTCGGTGTAAGAGTTCTTTCAATGATAGGATCGTTTGAAAGGTTCAAAAGCATTACAACTCTTGAAAGTACGCCGCTTTCTTCAAAGCTCTTCTTAAAGTATTCTGCAACATCCTTCTGAACACCCATTGCGGCAAATACAACACCGAAGTTAGAGCTGTTTGCGCCGCTGATTTTAGCCTGTCTTACAATCTGAACGGCAAGGTCGTTATGTTTCATACCTGAGCCGGAGAAGATAGGCAGCTTCTGACCTCTGATAAGAGTCATAAGCGTATCAATGGTTGAAATACCAGTGTTGATGTAGTTTTTAGGATAAACACGGGAAACAGGGTTGATAGGAGTACCGTTGATATTAGCCTTTTTAACAGGGAAAATATCTCCGAGTCCGTCAATAGGTTTGCCCGCACCGTCAAGTACACGGCCGATAATTTCAGGGGAAAGAGGCATCTCCATAGGATGACCTGTAAGTCTTGTTCTTGTGTTTTTAAGGCTGATTCTTCTTGTACCCTCAAAAACCTGAACAACTATTCTTTCGCCCTCAATCTGAACGACACGACCCTGACGCATTGTACCGTTATCAAGACGAATGTCAACAATTTCCTCGTTGGAAACGCCCTTAACACCGTCCATAACTATAAGAGAGCCGTTAATTTCTTTAACGCCTACATAATCTATAATCATTATTGCGTTCCCTCCTTATTAAGAAATTGCAGCAAGCTTTTCGTCAATTTCCTTAATGTAATCGTCAAACATTTCAGGCTTGCTGTTAGGAATATCATACTTCATCTTTGTAAGCTTATCAAACAGACCAAGGTTAAGAATCTTGGAAAGCGGAATATTCTGAGCAACTATATCCTTAGCTTTGGCATGAAGATGAAGTATGGTTTTCATCATAAGCTTTTGCTTTTCAAGCGGAACATAAGTATCATCGGCATGGAAAGCGTTCTGTTGTAAGAAACCGACACGAATTACTCTTGCTGTTTCAATTACAAGTTTCTGGTCATCGGGGAGTACATCCGAACCGATAAGCTTTACGATTTCCATAAGTGAACTTTCTTCCTGTAAAAGTGCGCTTATTCTGTTTCTGTATTCAATAAAATCCTCGCCGAGATTTTCTCTGAACCACGGATCAAGGTCATTAAAATACTCGCTGTAGCTGTCCATCCAGTTAATTGCGGGATAATGTCTTGAATAAGCAAGAGCCTTATCAAGAGCCCAGAAACATCTTGTAAAACGCTTTGTGTTCTGTGTTACAGGCTCAGAGAAGTCTGAACCCTGCGGAGAAACCGCACCGATAAGTGTTACAGAACCTTCGCCGCCGCTGAGAACCTCGGCACGACCGCCACGCTCATAGAACTCGGCAAGTCTTGAAGGAAGGTACGCAGGGAAACCTTCTTCGGCAGGCATTTCTTCAAGTCGGCCTGAAATCTCACGGAGAGCCTCAGCCCAACGGGATGTTGAGTCAGCCATCATGGCAACATGATAACCCATATCTCTGTAATATTCGCCAAGAGTAATACCTGTGTAAATTGAAGCCTCACGAGCCGCAACAGGCATATTTGATGTGTTGGCGATAAGTACGGTTCTGTCGGTCATAGGACGCTGTGACTTTGGGTCAATAAGCTCTGAGAATTCCTCAAGAACCTGGCTCATCTCGTTACCACGCTCACCGCAACCGACATAGATGATGATATCGGCGTCGCACCACTTTGCAAGCTGGTGCTGAGTCATTGTTTTACCTGTACCGAAACCGCCCGGAATAGCTGCTGTACCGCCCTTTGCAATAGGGAAGAGAGTATCAATAACTCTCTGACCCGTGATAAGCGGAACAGATGATGTAAGTCTTTCCTTAACAGGACGGGAAGTTCTGATAGGCCACTGCTGACAAAGGGTAAGGTTGTGTTCAACGCCTTCGTCATCCTTGATTACAACAACAGTATCAAAGAGCTTGTACTCGCCGTTGGGATTAACCTTTACTACTTCACCCGAAAGCTCAGGCGGAACCATAAGTCTGTGTTCAATGATAGGAGTTTCGGGGAGAGTAGCGTAAATTTGACCGCCCTCAAGTTTGTCACCGACTTTAACCTTCATTGTAACATTCCACAGCTTCTTGTCATCAAGAGCAGAAACCGAAGAACCACGGTTAATAAACGCACCAGCTTCTTCTTCAATAGCCTTCAGCGGTCTTTCGATACCGTCAAAGATGTTATCAATAATACCGGGGCCGAGAAGAACATTCATAGGAGCACCGGTACCCTCAACGGGATCGCCCGGTTTAAGTCCTGTTGTTTCCTCATAAACCTGAATAGTTGTGATGTCGTCTGTAATACCGATGATTTCACCGACAAGCTTTTGCTTGCCTACATGAACCATTTCCATCATCTCAAAGCTGTCGGTATTTTTTACGGTAACAACAGGTCCGTTTATTCCATATATAACATTGTTGTTTTCCATATTATTACCATCTCTTTCAAAAGAAATTAACAGTCAGCAAGATTAAAGCACACTCAGTCCGGAATTTTCAATAAACCATTCTTTCTGTGCATAGAGCTTGCTGTCAAGAGTTTCATCGGCAACAATATTCATTGCCTTGCAAAAGCCTTTGATTCCGCCGATTTTAATTGATTTGTCGGCAACAACCTCGGTGCTTCCTGCAAAAACTGCCTTGATTTTGTCTGAGTTCTTCATATCTCTTTCGTTGACATAAACAACACAGTCGTTGTCTGCAAAAAGCTTAGCAACTTCCTTTGCACTTTTAACAAGGCTGTTTGTATATTCTGATGTTTTTGTGTATTCAACAAGTCTTTCCTCAGCCTTTTTAAATACGCTTTTCGTCATTTCAGCTCTTTCAAGAAACAGTTTTTTCTGACCTTCCTGAATTTTCTTTGCAAGAATACCCGTCTGTCTGTTTCTTGATTCTTCAAGTTTGTCCTTGATATATTTTTCGCTGTCATGTCTGCCTTTTTCGGTTGCCTCTTTCAGCTTTTCTTCTTTAAGCTGAGCAACCTCTGTCTGCATGGCACTTCTTTGTTCATCAGCATATTTTTTAATGGCTTTCAGAAAGTTATCTGTTTTGTTTTTGGAGTTTTCCATTAAAAATAACCTCCCTGAATAAATTCAGATATGTGATAATTACAGCTTTACGCCGATTGCGTCCTGAACATATTTTGTAATACTGTCCTTGGTTCTTCCGTTTCCGTGACGGTCGGGAATTTCAACAATAAGCGGCTGTTTGCGGTTAAGCTTGAGGTCATAAATAAGGTCGGGACAGAGCGAAACAAGTGTTTCCGTAATAAGAATAACAGCAATATCATCCCTGTTCATAGCCTTTTCAAGCTCACTGCGTACCTCATCCTCCTGATGAACAACTACGCCTTCAATACCTGCAAATCTCATACCCATTTTGGTATCGACATTATCACTTATAAGAAAAAATTTCATAATAATCAATCCTTAACGAAACTTAAATCGCTTAAATTATCTTGCAAAGATAAGAAGAATTGAAACGAGCATACCGTAAATAGCGATACCTTCACCAAGTACAACGAAGATGATTGCTTTACCGAATGCCTTAGGATCTTCACTTGTAGCACCGATAGCGGCAGGAGCAGCGTTACCAACGGCAATACCGCCGCCGATACATGAAAGACCTGTTGCAAGAGCAGCACCGATATATGCAAGACCGTCAGCCATACCCGATGTAGCAGTAGCGGCATCACCTGTAGCAGCACTTGCTACGATAGGGCATACCATGCAGAATGCAAATACAGCAGCGAATGAGCAAATCTGAGTAAGAACTGTTTTCTTTCTGCTCTTGCCATGTTCAAAAGCCTTTACTGCAAGAATTGCAGACGCACAAAGGAATACTACCGGAACAGCTAACATAATTAAATTGAATAACATAATAATACCTCCAAAAAATTATCAATCAATATTTAATTTAACAGGTTCGTAAGGTCTGCCTTCACCTGAATAGAAACGGCTGAACATCTCGTAATATTCAAGTCTTAACACCTGAATTGCAACAAGAAGCGCCTCAAGAACCATTACAAAAACATTACCAAAGACAACTACGGGCCAGTATGCAACCGCCGGAGCTGTCTGTGCAAGTACGAAAACAACCGTCATCATACCTGCGTGTACAAGAACGAATGCACCGACTCTCAAAAAGCTTACCGTGTTTGTAACATATTCAAGCAAAAATTCGATTGACTCGATAGCATGCTCAAGAATATATCCGCCCCAGCTTTCGGGCTGCCAGTCTTTTTCACCGGTAATAAGAAGTCCGAGAGGCTCACCGAAAAAGATGAGCAGATAGGGGAGAACGATAAGGCAAAGAATGTATGCAAGGGAAAATACCTGCAGACCCAATACGAGCTGTCCTGCAACACCGAAAATAATTGAACAGTAGAATACAAGACCTGCACAACCGCTTGATCCGAACAAGGCTCTTCCCACATCTCCCTGCTTGAAGGAACTGTAAATATTAAGTCCCATAGCAACCACAACAAGCGAAATACCTATTGCAACAGCCGCAAGAAGAATCATTACAATTGAGCCTGATGACATTACTTCAATCGGTTTTTCATCAAGTCCGAAGAGTGCCTTGTAAAGAGGATCGAGCACATGCTCAAATCCGAACACACTTCCGAACACACAGCCGAATATCGCAGAAGAAATTCCGCACGGCACAAGAATCTTACCGATTTTCATTTTCTTGAGTTTCCACATAAGCGCACCGACAATTGATACACAAATGCCCTGACCGAGGTCAGCAAACATTATGCCGAATATAATGACATAAGTGATGGCGATAAAGAGCGACGGGTCAATTTCGTTATATTTCGGAACACCGTACATCTCCGTGTAAAATTCAAACGGTTTTGCAAGGAAACAGTTTTTGAGTTTGACAGGCGGTGATTTTGCAATCTCCGTCTTGCCGTCTGAAAAATCTACATTGACGCTGGCAATTTTTTTGAGTCTGCGTCTGAGAGGCTTAGCATCCTCTGTAGGAACCCAACCTACAATGATAAAGCTTTTGCTGTACTGCAATGCTTTGGTGCGGATTTTAGCATAAAGATTAAGCTCTTCAAGCTTAGAAAGGTATTTACAGATTCTAACCTCATATTTGTCAACATAATCGTCAACCCGTTTTTGAGCTTCTTTAAGCTTTTCCTCAAGGTGGGGGATAAGACTCTCAAGTTTTTTCAGATGAATTCTCGGTGTGTCATTAACTCCGAGAACATCGCATTTTTCAAAATATAATCCCGAAAAGATTCTGTCAATTTCCTCGGTTTTATCAATCGGAGCAAAATAAACACCCCAATAGTGTGATTTGTCTTCGGTACAGACAATAAAATCTACATAAGGATTATCTTTATAGGCTGAAAGCTTTTCAAAGCTTTCCTTAGGCAGTCTGCCAAAGCGTGAACTGATATACTTTAAGGTTAAAAGCTTTTCAATTTCAACCCCAAGTCCGACAAAGTGTGTGGTTTCAACAAGATTTTCCTTTGCCTGCATCAGCTGTTCTTCAACAAACAGCCTGTCATCTGCAAGAACTTCAATGTCGCTGTTTATTTGATTTGTAAACAGTTCAATTTCTTTAAAGGTCGGATTAAAGTCACTTACATCAACAAGATTAAACTTGCGTTTTGTAAGACTTAATGTTGCCTTAAGAGTGTTAAGAGGTTCAGCATAGATGTTTTTTGATTGCAGATGCGTAAAATCCTTTGTGTTGCTGTAAAAGGATGAAACATCATCGGGATGGAACACACCTGATTCACCAAGTACCGATATTACATTATCAATATCATTTGTAAGCCCGATAATGCTTACGGCCTGCATGGTTGAAACAGCCAAATTTTAATCACCTCTTCTTAACAGTCATCACATTTTTTATTTAATAAGCAATGACTGCGTAAGTTTATTGTCAAGTTCATATCTTGTGCCTTCAATCAAAGTGATAATATTCATCAGCTCTGTTTCGGCAACAAACATATATGAAATCATTACAACCGAAGGGTTGTTGGAAAAGTGCATATTTTTCTTTGCAAGCCTGTATTTTACTCTTGGCGAAATATCGCTTGCATAGACATATCCGATTTTATCAATCAGTCTTCCGTTGTGAGTGTTCTGCATAATAGAAAATATCTCTCCGGAAGATTCTGCCTTACACATCATATCAATGGTTCTTTCGTTGAGATTAGTGTAATTAAGCAGAAGATTTGATTTGATGTCATCGGGAGAAAGCTTATAATATTTTTTCAATCTCAAAATTCTTGAGAAAATATTATAGTCGTTAATCGTGAAGAAAAAGTTGATTAACTCACGCTTTTCCTGTCCTTTGGTTGTTGCTTTAATCAGTTTGGTCAGCTTTCCGAACACTAAGTCATACAGCTTGTTCTCAATGTCCGATATCGGAAGTCGATTTTTCTCATCGGGAGAAAATTGCTTGAGAATATCGTAGAATTGGGAGGACTGTGTGGCGTTCAGAAACTCTTCATAATTTGTTGCATTGGCAAGCTTGTTGACATCAATTTCCGTATGCTTTGAAATATAACCCGGAAACTGGTAAATAAACTTGTCCGTTGAGTTTGAACTGAGCAGGATAAGAAATCTTACAATCTGCTCAACCTCTAATGTCGAGATAATGTACGATGACAACCCCGAGCTTACACTCGAATCGTATCTGCACAAAGAGTCAAATTCATAGAAAAGATTTTGTCTCAAAAGAGCCTCAAGCCTTCCTCTGTGAATTTCACGCTCGCTGACATCCGTCAGAGTTTTGGAGTAGTGCGTATTGTTTTTGAGATACGACATAATCTCTCCGACGCTCTGGCAGGCAAGCAAGCTTTGGTAATCCTTTTCGGTAAGTCTGTTACCGAACTTTGACCTTGCTTTTGTCAGAACTGCAAACGAAGTTTTTGACATTATCCGCATACACCTCCTTGTAAACAGTAAATGGAAAGTTACTGTGCAACTGTTCTTTTGACGATTTCGTCAACCCACTTGTCACAGTTGAGTTTAAAATCAGAGTCAAGCTTGATATGCACTGAATTGTGCTTGCCCTGAATTTCTTCCCATTGCTGCTCAGCTTTCTTTGCTTCCTGAATATCGTTGCGTTTCACAACCTCTTCAGCTTTTGCCATGAAGTCGTCATAAATTTTCTTCGTTTCGGCTTCAATAGTTTTGGAAAGTTCCTCTTTTTCTTCAAGAGTATCCTTTTCCATGGCTTTGGCTTCGTTGTCGGCATCAACGATTTTTTTAATCATATTCTCCACAAAACCACCCCCGTGAAAAATTAGTTTTTAAGTGCCTGAAGCGGAGCCGGAATCCTTCCGCCGCGCTTAATGAATACCTCCGGAGAACCTTTCCTTACAGGCATAACGGGACCTCTGCCGAGCAGTCCGCCAAAATTAAGTTCTTCGCCTGCACTTTTTCCGATAGCCGGAATAAGTCTTACCGCAGTTGTTTTGGTATTTACCATACCAATTGCAGCCTCATCTGCAATAATTGCAGAGATAACCTCGGGAGTGATGTCACCGGGTACTACAATCATATCAAGACCAACCGAACATACGGCTGTCATTGATTCAAGCTTTGTAATATCAAGGTAACCTTCAGTAGCGGCATGAATCATACCTGCATCCTCGGAAACGGGGATAAAAGCACCGCTCAGACCGCCGACATGGGAAGAAGCCATAACGCCGCCTTTTTTAACAGCGTCATTAAGAAGTGCAAGAGCGGCGGTTGTACCGTGGCATCCGCACACTTCAAGTCCCATCTCCTCAAGAATATATGCAACACTGTCGCCGACAGCAGGTGTCGGGGCAAGTGAAAGGTCAACAATACCAAAGGGAACACAAAGTCGCTTGCTTGCTTCTCTTGCAACAAGCTGTCCCATACGGGTGATTTTGAATGCAGTTTTCTTAACCATATCTGCAATTTCCGTGATGTCTTTTCCTGCACCGTCTTTTGCAAGAGCGGCTCTTACAACGCCGGGACCCGATACACCGACATTGATAACAGTATCGGCTTCGCCGACGCCGTGGAAAGCACCTGCCATAAACGGGTTATCTTCGGGAGCATTACAGAATACAACGAGCTTTGCGGCTCCGATGCAGTTTCTGTCGGCTGTAACTTCCGCAGCCTGCTTAACGACTTTACCCATCATCTTAACTGCGTCCATATTGATACCGGCCTTAGTAGAACCGATATTTACGGATGAACAAACGAAATCGGTTTCGCTCAAGGCCTGTGGAATACTCTCAATAAGAGCGTAGTCACCGCTTGCAAAACCCTTCTGAACAAGAGCGGAATAACCGCCGATGAAGTTTACGCCGAGTTCCTTTGCGGCTTTGTCAAGAGTGTGGGCAAACTTGACAACATTCTTGCTCTGGCACGGAGCTGCTACCATACCGATAGGGGTAACTGAAATTCTTTTATGAATAATAGGAATACCAAATTCCTTCTGGATGTCTTCACCTGTTTTAACAAGGTCTTTGGCGCTGCGGCAAATTTTGTCGTAAACCTTTGTACAAGCTTTGTCAATGTCCTCGTCAATGCAGTCGAGCAATGAAATACCCATTGTAATTGTTCTTACATCAAGGTTTTCATTGTCTATCATATTTATGGTTTCAAGTATATCTCTTGTTTCTAACATATTATGTATATCCTTTCAATTCGGTAGCTCAGATTAAATTCTGTGCATGCTGTTAAAGATGTCCTCGTGCATAACATGAACCTTTGTGTTTGTTGATTCGCCAACAGCCTTAAGGTTAGCCTGAAGCTGTTCAAATCCTATGTTGGACTTGTCAATTTCAACAAGCATAATCATTGCAAACATATCCTGAAGAACACTCTGAGTTACTTCAACAATGTTTACATCAGCCTTTGAGCAGGCTTCCGAAACTTTTGCAAGGATTCCAACGCTGTCTTTACCGATTACTGTGATAACTGCCTTCATTTTTTACCTCCTGTTTATGCAGATTTTCGTTGGAATTCTGCATAAAACTGCTTTTCTTTATTTGTGCATATTATATAACTAATTTTTAATAAAGTAAAGTGCAATATTGAAAAAATTTTTTTCATATGTTATCATCTTTTTTGTGAGGTGTTTTACTAATGAAAATATGTGATATTCATACCCATTCAAGCAACTCTTTTGATGCTGAAAATACAGTTGAAGAAATGTGCAAAAGTGCCGTTGACAAGGGACTTTTCACACTTGCAATTACCGACCACTGCGAAGCTCCCGAGATTTTGCTCGGCTCTAAAAGTGAGTACGGAGATTTCAGCAAATTAATTTCAAAATCGAATTATGAAACTTCGATTATGAAAGATAGATACAAGGGTAAAATCAAAATACTGAGAGGCATTGAACTCGGTGAGCCGATGCACAATGCCGAATGTACAGAAAAAGCACTTCGTTTTGGCGATTTTGACATAATAATCGCATCCGTACATAACCTGAGAAACAGACCGGATTTTTATTATATGGATTTCAAAAAAGAAGATATACATATAATTCTCGATATGTACTTTGACGAACTCCTTGAAACCGCCTATTTTGACAGCTTTTGTACTCTTGCACATCTTACATATCCGTTGAGATATATTAAGCGTGACACGGGCGATATTCCGAGTCTTTCACCGTACAGAGATAAAATTGACCGTATTTATGAAACACTTATCAAAAACAATAAAGCACTTGAAATAAATGTTTCGGGACTTTTCAAAGGACTCGGTGAAACTCTTCCTGCATTTGGTGAAATCAAACGCTATCACGACCTTGGAGGTAAGTACATAACCCTCGGAAGTGACGCACACAATGTAAATGATGTCGGCAGAGATATCGAAAAGGGGATAGAGCTTGCTTTTAAAGCCGGATTCAAATCATACTATATATATGAAAACTGCTGTCCTTATGAAATTACAATTGAATAACAAAGAATTGCAATAGTTCTTAAAAAACAAACAGAGGATTTCACAACGCTTTGATGTGAAATCCTCTTTGATTTTCAAAATCCAATATTCAACTGCAGCACATTATACTGCACTTTTCCAAAAATTGCAATAGCTTTTTACAAAGTTTTTGCAAGATTTTTTATGTAATCTTTCAATAAATCCTTAGTTTCGGGATGTTCAAGTCCAATTTCTATCTGAGCCTGCAAGATTCCAAACTTATTGCCCATATCGTATCTTTTGCCCTCAAACTCAACGGCGGTCATTCCTTTTGTTATTGCAATCTCTCTCATTGCGTCTGTAAGCTGAATTTCTCCGCCGATTCCGGGCTTTGTATTTTCCAGAATTTCGAAAATCTCTGCCGGAAGAACGCATCTGTCAAGAATTGAATAAAGAGAAAGAACTTCTTCGGGAGTCTGCGGTTTTTCCTTCATATCGGTGCAGGCAAAAACATTGTCGTGCATATGCTCAACTTTGAGCGAGCCGTACTTATGAATGTCTTTGGCGTCAACCTTTTTTACGCCTACAACTCCTTCACCGTATTCACCGTAATGATCAATGAGCTGTTTGATTGCAGGAACCTTGCCCGTAATAACGCCGTCACCGTACATAACGGCAAAAGGTTCATTGCCCACAAAGGATTTTGCCTTGAGAACGGCATGTCCAAGACCTTTCATTTCTTTCTGTCTGATAAAAGAAATGTTTGCAAGGTTTGAAATATTTCTGACTGTTTCAAGAAATTCTGTTTTGCCGCTCTTTTCAAGCAGACTTTCAAGTTCGGGAGAAGCATCAAAATGATCCTCCATAAGACCTTTTCCACGGTTTGTAATGATAAGAATATCTGTAATTCCTGCCGCAACAGCCTCCTCAACTATGAACTGAATAGTTGGCTTGTCAACGATAGGATACATTTCTTTCGGCATATTTTTTGTGGCGGGAAGAACTCGTGTTCCAAGACCTGCCGCCGGAATAACTGCTTTTGTAATACGCATAGTGTTCCTTCTTTCTGTTTTTATTTTGTTTTTTGTTTTAGAGTTTTATTTACATGAAAAATATCGGTAGATAATTCGCAATAATAAGTGCAACTACAATTGAGATTGCAAGCGGAAGATTGACTCCGCCTTTGGTTTCAAGTGCTTCTGTAAGAAGTTCTTTATCGGTTGTGCTTTTGATTTTTTTAATTTTCTTGATTGAATGGTTGTAATAGCATTTGTTTGCAATCAAACCGCATATCACCATTACTGCCATTGAAATTACATTTGCAATCAGGGGTGAGATGAACAGCAGAAAATCTTCGGTTGAAAGTCCGAAATTATTTGTGAATGAAACAATCTGACCTGTCTTTTGTGCTTGAAGTAAATTATTGTATATATTTTGCCAAGCAGGAAGAGTTCTTATATAGCCAGATGCGATTGTAGAGCCGAATGTCAGCACCGAGAAAAGTATTCCCAAAGCATACATTTTTCTGTAAAGAAAATAAATTCCCGACAAAATAAATGCGGTAAAATTGAATCTGCTCTTTTTAAACTTTTTGATAAAGCTGAAAACTCTCAGATAGTAAGGTGTATTCTTGCCAATGAACTTAGCAGCCTCACCTGCTGTAATATCATCAACAAGAGGTTCATCGCTCTTCATACCTGCCATAGGATCAAAAGCGGCTGCCATCTGCGGATTTGCTTGTCCGAACGGAACACCAAACGGCGGCATACCCTGATTCTGATTAAAATTCGGATTAGGCTGACCGTTATTTTGATTCTGTCCGAAATTTTGTGCTTCCTCGTTGTTTCCGTAAAGCGGTGCTCCGCAGTTACTGCAATAGAACAGCTCCTTAGGATTTTCCGTTCCGCAGCGTTTGCAGATTACTGTACCGTTTTCGTCATTCTGTTCAGCCTGCTTATCAGCCTCTTCGGCTTGTTCTTTTTCAAAAGAGAAGTCGTCGCAGTGTCTGTCTGCAAAATGGCAGTGACCTTCTTTTTCATAACATTCTCTGTGATGCGGTGCTCCGCATTCAGGGCATACAACAACATCGTCACCCGTTTTGAATTGCTCGCCGCATACAGGACATTTGTATTCTGTAAATTCCATTATTAACCTCCAAATAGTACATCATATGGTGTACCAATACACCCTAATTATAACAAATAGTATTGACAAATGCAACTTGTTTTTGTATATAAGTTCACTTGTGAACAAAATATCTGTTTTTCTTTACTTTTAAAGATAATTTTGTTATAATGTTTAATTGTGAAAGAATAAACTAAATTCAGAAAGGTACATGTTTATGGTACAGTTTGAGGAATTACTTTTAAAGCTTCAGGCACTCAAGCCTGAAATAGACGATTTGTCCGATGCACTCGGTATGAAAGGCATGCTCTCCGAGATTCAGCAGCTTGAACTCAAGGCAACCGAACCGGGATTTTGGGACGATGTAGAAAAATCACAGAAAGTATTACAGCGTACAGGTTCTTTAAAGGGCAAGGTTGAGGCTTATGAAAACCTTGTTTCCAAATATGAAGATACCCACGCTTTGATTGAGCTCGCAAATGAGGAAGAGGACGAATCACTTCTTGAAGAGGCTGAAAGTGAAGTTGACGCCGTTAAAGAAAATCTTGAAAAACAGCGTTTGCAGACTTTGCTCACAGGCGAATATGATAAGAATAATGCAATCCTCACATTCCACGCAGGTTCAGGCGGTACAGAGGCTCAGGACTGGGCTGAAATGCTTTACAGAATGTACACCCGTTGGGCAGAAGCTCACGGCTTTAAGGTAAAAGAAGTTGACTACCTTGACGGCGATGAAGCAGGTCTTAAAAGTGCTGTGCTTCTTGTTGAAGGTGAAAATGCTTACGGCTACTTAAAGAGTGAGGCAGGCGTTCACCGTCTTGTTCGTGTATCTCCGTTTGACTCGGCAGGCAGAAGACACACAAGCTTCTCATCTCTTGAGGTTATGCCCGAAATTGCAAAAGATACAGAAGTCCACATTCCTCCCGAAGATATCAAAATGGATGTTTACCGTGCCAGCGGTGCAGGCGGTCAGAAGGTCAACAAGACCTCATCTGCTGTTCGTCTTACTCATATTCCTACAGGTATCGTTGTTGCCAGTCAGGTTGAGCGCAGTCAGTATCAGAACCGTGATGTTGCTATGAATATGCTTATTTCAAAGCTCGTTGAAATCAAAGAGCGTGAGCATCTTGAAAAAATCGAAGACATCAAGGGTGTTCAAAAGGAAATTACTTGGGGTTCACAGATCCGAAGCTATGTGTTTATGCCATATACAATGGTAAAAGACCACAGAACAGGCTTTGAAACAGGTAACATTCAGGCTGTTATGGACGGCAATCTTGACGGCTTTATCAACGCATATTTAAAGTGTGCAAGTCTTGGCACACTTCAGAAATAAATTTCATATTATACGGAAAGGCTATGAATCGGTATGAAGTATTTAGTAATGCTCTGTGACGGTATGGCTGATGAGCCAAACCCACAGCTCGATAATTCAACTCCAATGGCAAAGGCTAATAAGCCTTGTATGGATTACCTTGCCTCAAAGGGCGAGGTCGGAATGGTTAAAACCGTTGCCGAAGGACTTAAGCCTGGCAGCGATGTTGCAAACCTCTCTGTTCTCGGTTACGAACCTGCTGTTTATTACAGCGGCCGCTCTCCGCTTGAGGCGGCGAGTATCGGTATTGACCTTAAAGACACCGATGTAACATTAAGATGTAACCTTGTAACTCTGTCCGATGAAGAAAGCTACGAGGACAAGTCTATGGTTGACTACTGTGCAGGCGATATTTCAACAGAAGAGGCAAGAGAGCTTATCAACTATGTTGAGGAAAAGCTCGGCAACGATATTTTTAAGTTCTATTCGGGTGTTGCATACCGTCATTGTCTTGTATGGAAAAACGGCAATCCGCATCCGGGTGAACTCACACCTCCTCACGATATCTCAGGTCGTGTGATTAAAGAATACATTCCAAAGGGTGACGATACAGCCGCTCTCTATGATTTGATGAAGAAAAGTTATGATTTGCTCAAGAATCATCCTGTAAACAAGGCAAGAGTTGAAAAAGGACTTCGTCCTGCCAACTCAATCTGGCTCTGGGGCGAGGGTACAAAACCCGCTCTTGACAGCTTCTTCGGCAAGTTCGGCAAAAAGGGCAGTATGATTTCTGCTGTTGACCTTCTCAAAGGCATTGCAATTTGTGCAGGTATGAAGAGCGTTGATGTTGAAGGTGCAACAGGTTACATTGATACAAACTTTGACGGAAAGTGCAAAGCCGCAATTGATGAATTTAAAAACGGTGCAGATTTCGTTTATATCCATGTTGAAGCTCCTGACGAATGTGGTCATAGGGGAGAGATTGAGAATAAAGTAAAGGCAATTGAACTCATTGATGAGCATATTCTCAAGCCCGTAACCGATTTTCTCAGAACATTTGATGATTTTGCTGTACTCGTATGTCCAGATCATCCCACGCCGCTTTCTATCCGCACACACACTTCAAATCCTGTTCCTTATCTTATTTATGACAGCAAGAACGAAGTTGAAAGCGGCGTAAGCAAATTCTGCGAAGAAGAGGCTAAAAAGACAGGCAATTATATTGAAAAAGGCTTCACAATGATGAACTATTTCCTTTCAAAATAATTTTTTGCTCTATACTACATAATAAACCAAAAAAATAACATCCTTGCAGATATAATGAAATTAAAAATCTGCAGGGATGTTTTTATGTTGTGTTTGTTCATTATCATAACAATAATGAGTATAATTACCTTGTTTGTAATTGCATTTTCTTATGCAGTAAAATTCCTTATCGGAATAATAAAGAAACTTATATGCAGAAAATGATTTAGATAAGTTTTAATGCTTCAACAAGAGCCTTTGAAAGCTGATCGGGGCAGGATGTGCCTCTGCCACGGCAGTCAATGCCTTTTAATCTGTCAACAGCGTCTTTTGCGTCCATACCTTTAACAAGCATACAAATGCCCTGAGTGTTGCCTGAACAGCCACCAACAAACTCACAGCTTGTGATTTTACCGTTGTCATCAAGGTCAAGGTTAATTTGTCTGGAACAAACTCCTGTAGGAAAATATGAATATTTCATTGTAATACCTCTTTTCATAATTTGAAATCATATTATCACAGAAACAGAAAAAAATCCAGATAATTTTATTTTTTTATTTTTAAAACCAAAAATTTATGTTATAATCTATGTACAGATTGCAATCTGTCGCATACTCTGCTCCTTGCGAGCAAAGCAGAGTATCGCTACGATTTAAATCTATGTGCTAATGTTCCAAACTTTTCAGAAGATGGAACAATTCTAAATATTATAACAGACATTTACAAACAGCAAATTTACAGAAAGTAGGATATAATGTCAATTTTTATAGATTTGGGAGCGTGGAATTCAATTTTTGCAGTTCCCACAAAAGTTGTTGATGAAGGACTTAAATTTTCCGATGGCGTAAAGCTAAAGGTTCTTTTGTATGTTCTTCGTAATTCAGGTACATCATTTGATGATTCTGAAATATCAAAAGCCACAGGTGTTAATGTAACAGACATTCCCGAAGCACTTGATTATTGGGTTAGTATGGGTATTTTTAATCGTATTGACAATACCCTTGTGCCAGCAAAAAATGAAGAAGAATTTGTTCCTGTACAACAGACGCCTGTTCAAACGGTTCAAATGTCGCAGCCTGTTCAGCCTGTAACTCAACCACAGCAGACGGTTTCTCAACCCGAACAGACTGTTCAGCATACTGTAGTGCAGGAGAAAGAACAACCTGACATTGAACAGCCTGAAGAGCCTAAAAAAGTTTTCACTGCAACAAGACCGCAAAAGCCGGATTTTGTTTTTACGGCACAAAGGCTTGCAGTTGATGAAGAACTTAAGATGCTTGTTGAAGAAACGCAGACAACACTCGGAAAAGTGCTTTCAAATTCCGATATTTCAACATTGCTTATGCTCAAAGATACCTGCGGACTTCCGCTTGATGTAATCTTTATGCTCATTCATTATTGTGTAAGCATTGATAAGGGCAATATCAGAACTATCGAGAATATCGGTGTGCAATGGGCAAATGACGGAATATATTCGCTTGAGGCGGCAGAAAACAAGATTGAACAAATTCAGAAAACTACAGCTAATTTTTCTCTCGTTTCAAAAGCGTTCGGACTTAAAAATGTTGGTTCACCTACTAAAAAACAGCTTGAATACGGCAACAAGTGGGTGACTGAATGGAAGTTTTCTCCCGAAATGCTCAGAGAGGCATATGAAAGATGTGTTGATACAAAGGGAACAATGAATTTCCGTTACATTGACGGAATCCTTAAGCGTTGGCACGCAAGCAATGTTCACACAATTGATGAACTTAATAAATATGAAAAGTCAGCAAATAAGCCGGTTGAAAGAAGAGAGTCTTCCTTTGATATTGAGGAACTTGATAGGTTTCATCCGCTTGATGATATTTAAGAAGAGGATATTGGTATGGGATACAGCAAAAGTGTTTACAAGGCTGCTTCAGACATATTACATGAACGCAGACTTAATGCAGAGAAGGCAGCGGAAAGCCGAAAAGAAGAAGTTTACAAAAGATTTCCCCGTGTAAAAGAACTTGAAAAGCAAATTTCAATAAGCGGAATAAGAACCGCTCGTGCAGTTCTTGCAGGGGGAGATGTAAAAGCTGAAGTAGAGAAACTCCGTGACAGGGATCTTGCAATGCAGGCTGAAGTCAAAAGGATTCTCAGAGATAACAACTATCCTGAAAATTATTTTGAACCAAAGTATTTTTGCAAAAAATGCAATGATAAGGGTTACTATGATGTTAACGGCAATACTATAAGATGTTCCTGTATGAAATCCGCACTTATATCTTGTGCGTGTGCAGAACTTAACAAATACGCTCCTCTGTCACTCTCAACCTTTGAGAGTTTTGACCTTGAATATTATGATAAATCTATTAATTCAAAAATAAAAATTTCCCCTTATGAACATATGAAGAAGGTTTTTAACTATTGTCAAAATTATGCATATAATTTTTCGGAAAATTCAGAAAGTATTTTGATGAGCGGTGAAACTGGTTTAGGAAAGACACATCTTTCACTTGCAATAGCTAATGAAGTAATAAAAAAGGGATATGGTGTAGTTTACGCATCAGCACCACCAATTATTTCTGAGCTTCAAAGGCAATACTTTTCAAACGACAAAGATGATTCATTGTTTAGGATGCTTATCAATTGTGACCTTCTTATTATAGATGATCTCGGAACAGAGTTTCATTCGCAGTTTGTAGTTTCACAATTTTATAATTTATTTAATTCAAGAATGTTATTAAACAAACCTACTATAATTAACACAAATCTTACTGCTAAGGAATTAAGAGAGAATTATACAGACAGATTTGTATCAAGAATCTGCGGAAATGCCCGTCAGCTTGATTTTTTGGGCAGAGATATACGCATAAGAAAAAAATAATTTTAAAATTGTTTTTGCCAAAAATCCCATTGCTATCGCATTTTTTGAAAGGTATAAAATAAAATCGGAAATTTTTTGAAAAAATTTTCAAAAAGGTATTGACTTTTAACCCGATATGTCTTATAATTCATATCGTTGCAAGTTCGGTAGCAATTACATCTTGTGGAATAGTGTAACGGTAGCACGACAGACTCTGACTCTGTTTGTTGGGGTTCGAATCCCTATTCCACAGCCACAGCCCCGAAAATTTTCGGGGCTTTTTTATTACGAGGTGTAGCGCAGTTTGGTAGCGCACATCGTTCGGGACGATGGGGTCGCAAGTTCGAATCTTGTCACCTCGACCATCTCAGCACCGAGCTCTTAGGAGTTCGGTGCTATTTCTTTTTTTAATATTTTTGGAGGTAAGTTTATGAAAAAAGTAATCTCATTTGCGGCTGTTCTTATCCTTTGTCTTTCAATCTTTGCCGGTTGCGGTGCAAAGGAAGTTAATCTCGGCAATGTTATGGATAAAATGAACGCCGAGTACAGTGTAGATGCTACCAAATATGAAACAAAAGAAGATATGTACAAGTACTATAACATAAATGCTGATGACATCAAGCAGTTTGCCGCTGAGGTCGGCAAGTCTGATACAGACAGCAAAAACACAGAGGTAGTTCTTGTTGAGGCAACTGATTCGGATGCCGCTTCAAGAGTTGAAACTGCTCTTACAAACCGTTACAATTCAATTTTCCAGCAGAACGCATCTTATTCTGCCGAGGAACTTCAGATGGTTAAAAATTGTAAGGTTACAAAAGACGGCAACTTTGTAACAATGATTATCGGTGAAAAGGCATCCGATATGCTTACAGTGTTCAATGACAGCATAAAATAATTGATTTAAACAAACATAGGGCGAACATCGTTCGCCCATTTCTTTTGCAGAATAATTTAAGGCAGGATAATAATGTTACAGACTGAAATTCAGAAAAACTTTTCACATATGAACGATATGCAGAAACAGGCAGTTTTCTGCACGGAAGGTCCGTTGCTCATTCTTGCGGGAGCCGGCTCGGGCAAGACCACAGTCCTTGTCAACAGAATAGCCTATATTTTACAGTGTGAGCTTTGCAAGCCGTGGCAGATACTTGCCATTACCTTTACCAATAAAGCGGCAGGAGAGCTTAAAGAACGAATCTGTGCGGCAGTTCCCGAGGGCGGTGCCGATATCTGGGCGGCTACCTTCCATTCAACCTGTGCAAGAATCCTGCGCAGATACGGTGACAGAATCGGTTATACAAGTCATTTCACCGTTTACGGAACAGACGATCAGAAAAAGCTTGTTAAGGATATCCTGAAACAGCTTAATATCGCCGAGAAAACCTTGCCTGTAAAATCAATCCTCTCCGAAATTTCAAAGGCTAAGGATAAAATGCTCACCCCTGAAGAAATGCGTAAAGAGGCTGAATTTGACAGCCGTAAGGCACAGATTGCAAAGGTTTATGAAATCTATCAGACAAAGCTTAAAACAGCCGACGCAATGGATTTTGACGATATGCTTTGCAATACCGTAAAGCTTTTTGAAACAGCACCCGATATTCTTGATTATTACAGAAATCAGTTTAAGTACATTATGGTCGATGAGTATCAGGACACAAACAAGGTGCAGTATAAGTTTGTAAGCCTGCTTGCAAGCAAATACGGCAACATCTGCGTTGTAGGTGATGATGACCAAAGTATCTACAAATTCCGCGGCGCTACAATAGAAAATATTCTTTCTTTTGAAAATACATTTAAGAACGCAAAGATGATTCGCCTTGAACAGAATTACAGAAGTACACAGAATATCCTCAATGCCGCTAACGAGGTTATCTCAAATAACACAATGCGTAAGGGTAAAACCTTGTGGACCGAAAACGGTCAGGGTGAGAAAATTAAGGTGCATACAGCCGAAAATGAGCGTGACGAGGCGAATTTTATTGCTCAGACTATTCTTGACGGTGTAGCCGACGGAAGAAAATATTCCGACTATGCAATTCTTTACAGAATGAATGCTCAGTCAAACGCAATTGAGCAGGCTTTGTCACGAAGCGGTGTACCGCACCGTGTAATCGGCGGTCACAGATTCTATGACCGTGAAGAAATCCGTGATATGGTTGCTTATCTTCAGGTTATAAATAATCCTCATGATGATGTCAGACTTTCAAGAATTATCAATGTTCCGAAGAGGGGAATAGGTGCGACAACCGTTTCCCATGCCGCAGACATTGCCGCAGGACTCGGCGAAAGCATTTACGATGTAATCAAGGAGGCGGAAAACTATCCGCAGCTTTCCCGTGCCTCTGCAAAGCTCAAGGGCTTTGTTGCACTTATTGACGGACTTATTGAAGCTGAGGAGAGCGGCGATTATTCTCTTGCGGAATTATACAATCTTGTGATTGAACATACATCATACGAACAGTATCTTAAAACCGAAAAGGACAACCCCGAGGTTCGTATTGAAAATATCGAAGAGCTTTCTTCAAATATCGTGAAGTTTGAAGAGGACTACGGCGATGAGGCAGACCTCTCTGCATTTCTTGAAGAAATTTCTCTCCAGACCGATATTGATAACTACGACGCAGACGCAGATACCTGCGTAATGATGACATTACATTCGGCAAAGGGACTTGAATTTCCTGTTGTATTCATTGCAGGTATGGAAGAAGGAATGTTCCCGTCTGTTGCGACGATGATGAATCCCGATGAACTCAACGAGGAAAGGCGACTTGCTTATGTCGGAATTACAAGAGCAAAGGAAATTCTCTATTTCACAAAAACAAATTCGAGAATGCTCTTCGGTTCAACAAGCTACAACAAGGGTTCAAGATTCTTAAACGAGATTCCCGATAATCTTCTTGAATACAGCGGCGGAAGAAAGCAGATGTTCACACAGGCATCTTCCGGCTTTGCATCGGGAACAGGTGAAAAAGTTTCCGTCGGCAAATCTTCGGGTAGCTCGTATTCACCGAATAAATCGTTCGGATTTACAAAGCCTCCCGTTAAGAGCGGTGCAGTGTTCAATGTCGGAGATTGTGTTCAGCACAAAGTATTCGGCAAGGGTATGGTAATGAAAACCGAGAAAATGGGCAATGATACAATGCTTGAAATTGCCTTTGACAAAGCCGGCACAAAAACTCTTATGGCAAACTATTGCAGTAATATGAAAAAAATCTGAGGTGATTAAAGTGCTTATATCATCAAAAAAAATTCTGTGTTTTGCAATTTCTGTGTTGACAGCTTTTTCTGTGTGCTTTACAGGCTGCGTAAAAGACACGCAGTCTTCTGTATCAGCTACCGAGAAAACAACCGCCGTTGCTGCTTCACAGCCTGTGACAAAGGCGGCAACTTCCGATGAACAGAAGCAAGAACCAACATGGAATTATTCCGAACTTAAAAGAAAAGCTGCTGATATCAGCAACACCCTTGATGATATAATTACAAGCAACAAGTATCGCGGAACGGTTTATGTGAAAATCGGAAATGCCCTTGAATATATCGGCACTAACGGATTTTCCGATAAGGACAGGCACACAAAAAATTCTACGGACACATGCTTTAGAATTGCTTCGCTCACAAAGCAGTTTACCGCAGTTGCGGTTATGCAGCTTGTTGAGGACGGAAAGCTTTCGCTTGATGATACAATCGACAAATATTTTCCGTCATATAAATACGGCAAAAAAATCACAGTAAAAAATCTTTTGACAATGACCTCAGGTATCAAGGACTATATCAACAAAGACGGCGATACTGACACAGAGGCATATACGGAATCACAGATTGAATTTAAGGTTTCAGCCAAAAATTCTGCAAAAGAAAATAAAAAGGCTGTAATGGACTGGATTTTTAATCAGAAACTCAATTTTGAACCTGATGAAAAATATATGTATTCAAACAGCGCATATTTTCTTCTCGGTGATATTATTGAACAGGTCAGCAAGACTTCATACGAAAAATATGTTGAAGAGAAAATTCTCAAACCGTCGGGAATGATGAACACAGGCTTTGAGAGCACAGATAAACTTGCAGTCGGATATCAGGATATATACGATAACGCGTGGACTTTATATCCCGGTGTAGGATATTCCGCAACAAGTTTAATTTCAAATGTTCCCGACTTACTCAAATGGGTTGACGCTCTTTGTACAAACAAGCTCATTTCGGAAAAATCTTTTAAAGAAATGACAACGCCGTACAAGGGTAACTACGGTTACGGTTTTGTTGTATCAGAAGAAAGTAATGCGGTTTCTCACACAGGAAAAATCGACAAATATAATGCCGCTCTTGTTTTTACCAAAGACGAAAATCAAATTTATATAGCACTTTCAAACTATTCAAACAGCAGTCCGATTGCTCTGTTTAATAACATTCAGAAAACGCTTGCTCCGTTTTACGGATAAATTTCGGCTGTTAATCACCAAAAACAAAAACCTCCATAAAATGTATTGTTACAGTGCATTTATTGAACTGTCAATACTTTTACGGAGGTTATTTTTATGTCAGATGTACCTTTCTGTTCCTCGGAAAATGTATGTGCCGAAGGTAATGGGCAAACCAACGGCTGCGAACCTGTTTGCATCAATGTTTCACGAATTTATGACAGCTGCGGAGCAAAAGACTGTCTTTCAAATCTGCCTGTTATGTTTACCGAAGCAAACCAAAAAATTATTGATGGGGCTTGTTCCGTAAAGATAAGTAATGTGCGCATAATTACATCTACCGTTGAGGTTGAGCCTGTTGCGTTCCACCGTGGCTTTTATTCGGTTGATATAATGTACTATTTCGCTGTCACCGTAGAAGCCTACACAGCCGCAGGTGCAATTCCCGAAACCGTTACAGGTATTGCAATGTACGGCAAAAGGGTTGTGCTTTACGGCGGAGAGGGCTGCGTAAAGTCATTCTCCAGCGACGAAGATGTTGTTTGCGATACATCGGATTCGGATTGTCCGTGCAAATATCCCTGCTGTCTGCCGAGAGCAACGGTTCAGGTTTCAAACCCAATGGCATTGTCCGCAAAGCTTCAGGATTACAACAACGCAAATCCGTCTGCTGTTTGCAGAACATTTCCAAATTGCGTTATTGATTATCTTGACGGAGAGCCTGCACAGCCTGAAACGCAGCGAGTGCTTGCCACAATCGGTATTTTTACAATCACAAGGCTTGAAAGAGATGTTCAGATTATGATTCCGTCCTATGATTTTTGTGTTCCCCGCAAGGAATGTCCGTCAACACCTGATGACCCATGTGAAGTTTTCAGTAAAATTGATTTCCCGACAGATTCATTCTTTCCGCCGAGCACAATACATCAGGGTGATTGTGACTCCTCTCATACATCTTCTTACAAATGCGGTTGTGAAAACTGATTGCACAGATAAAACGGGGCTGAGTTCAGTCCCGTTTTGTTATGTTAATTTGCAATTGTTTCATAAAGTAATTTTATTCCGCTTTCAATTTTTTTGTCCTTAATTCCCGAAAAACTTAGCACAATCATATTTTCGGCTTTGTTGAACTGCATAATTTTAATTGATGCGTCATCAATTTTTTTTGTAACAGCTTCGCCGATTATTTTATCCTTGAAAAACAGAGAAACATAAAGAGAGGTTTCGTTGAACACAATTTTAACGGAGGTCCCGAAATATTTTTTTATGCTTGAAAGCATAAGCTTACTTTTTTCAAGATAAATTCTTCTTGCTTTTCTCAGATGAACATCAAGCTTGCCGTTGTTAATGTACTTTGCAAGGGCAATTTGTTCCGTTTTTGACGCTGTCTGATTGGTGTATTTTTTGATTTTGTTGTATTCATCGGTTAATTTTTGCGGAAGAACCATATAACTGATTCTGACAGAGGGAAGAAGTATCTTTGAGAAAGAGCCGAGATAAACCGTGTTTTCGGTATCATAATTCTGCACGCACGGCATAGGATGCGTGCTGTATCTAAGCTCACCGTTGTAATCGTCCTCAATAATCAAAGCATTGTTTTCCTTTGCCCATTTAATTATCTCAAGTCTGCGTGTAACAGGCATTGTAATGTTGCTGTTTACGGTAAAATTAGGATTTAAAAGAATTATATCGGGATTGATTCCTTCAAGTGAATCAATACAGGCTCCGTATTTATCGCATCGAAAATATTTGATGTCATAACCGTGACTGTTGAACACATATTCACTCTGAATGTAGCTGTAATCCGCAAGTGCGATTTTTTTATTATTACCGAGAAGTGAACAGAGTATGTGCAAAAGAGTCTGAGTACCTGCACCGACTATAATATTTTCGTAGGAGGTGTTTACGCTTCGTGTGCCTAAGCTGTATTTTTGCAACGCATTTCTCAAAATTTCTTCACCCTGTTCTTCACCGTATGAGGTGAGCAGATAATTTTGATTTAAAACTTCTTTTACATACTTTTTCCATTCGTTTATATTGATTATACCGTCATCAATACTTTTACTGCTGAAATCATATTCATAATACTTTTTTGACTTGTTTGCGGCAGATGACGCTTTATCTGCTTTTGAGGGTGTATCGCTGAACTGCGCCTCAACATAGTAGCCGCTCTGGGGCTTGTTTGAAATATATCCCTCGGCGCAAAGCTGTTCATATGCACCGTTGACAGTAGTTTTTGAAACATCAAGGTCGGCACTCAATCGCCTTATTGACGGAAGCTTTGTTCCTTTTTTAAGACTGCCCGTTTCAATTGACTTTCTGACAGACATATAAATCTGCCTGTAAAGCGGAGTTTTATCGTTTTTGTTGATAATTATAAAATCGTACAGCATAACATCACCTCTTATATTTTAACATTTTGAAAATATTATTGCAATATCAGTGTATTACGGTTGAAATTATTTCCGTTAAAATGTATAATTGTATGGTATGGCATAAAGTCACTGAAATGGCATAAAATACTAATTGCAGAGGGGATTTTACAATGAATGCTATGGCAGATAAATTTTTTGACAGTATAAAAGGGAAAAAAGTTACTTTTATCGGAATCGGTACAAGCAATCTTCCGCTTATAAAACTTTTTGTTGAAAAGGGTGCAAAAGTTACTGCTTGCGATAAGAAGAATTTTGAAGATTTGGGACAGAACGGTATCAAGGCTAAAGAGTACGGTGCAGAGCTTTTACTCGGTGAAAATTATCTTTCCGAGATTGACGCCGACATCGTTTTCAGAAGTCCGGGCACACCTTTTTACAAGGATGAGCTTGTTGCACTTCGCAACAATGGCGTTGTACTTACATCCGAAATGGAAGTTTTCTTCGACCTTTGCCCGTGCAGGATTATTGCTGTGACAGGCTCTGACGGCAAAACAACCACAACAACGATTATTTCGGAATTTTTAAAGGCGGCAGGTCTTAATGTACACCTCGGAGGTAATATCGGCAAGCCGCTTCTTCCTGAAATTGAAAGCGTAAATGATGATGACTGTGCAGTAGTTGAGCTTTCAAGCTTTCAGCTTATCTCTATGAGAAAGAGTCCGGATATTGCCGTGGTAACAAACCTTGCTCCCAACCATCTTGATATACACAAGGATATGCAGGAGTACATTGATTCAAAGAAAAATATCATTCTTCATCAGAACGCTTTTTCAAAGGCTGTCCTTAATCTTGACAATGAAATCACAAACGGTTTCTCTGACAGCGTAAGAGGTCAGCTTGCAAAGTTCTCCGTAAAGGAAAATGTTTCAAACGGTGCTTTTCTTGACGGCGATACAATCTGCTATAATGACTACGGAAAAATTACCCGTATTATGAACATTCATGACATCAAAATTCCCGGTATGCATAATGTAGAAAATTATCTTGCCGCTATTTCAGCCGTATGGGGACTTGTAGATGCAGAAACAATGGCAGCTGTTGCAAAGACTTTTGGCGGTGTTGCTCATCGTGCAGAGTTTGTAAGAGAGGTTGACGGTGTTAAGTATTACAACGATTCAATTGCGTCAAGTCCTACAAGAACCGCACTCGGCACACTTTCGCTTTACAGCCGGAAAATCTGCATTATTGCAGGCGGATATGATAAGCATATTCCTTATGAGCCGCTCGGCCCCGTAATCAACGATAAAGTAAAACTCCTTATTCTTCTCGGTGATACTGCCCCGAAAATTGAAAAAGCCGTTAAAGAGGCTTCAAACTATGATGCAGATGAAATTGAAATCGTCAATGTAACAAATATGGAAGAGGCTGTAGCTGTTGCCCGTGAGCGTTCAACAAAGGGAGATATTGTTTCGCTTTCACCCGCAAGTGCAAGCTTCGGACTTTACAAGAATTTTGAAGAAAGAGGTAATCACTTCAAGTCAATTGTCAACGCTTTGAAGTAATATATACAATGAACACAAAAGAACTTATTTTTGAACTCTGTTGTGCAACGGGTGTGTCGGGCAGAGAAGAACCCGCTTTGTCTGTTGCCGAAAAGTTTTTATCGGACTACACGGATGACATGAAGATATCAAACGGCAGTCTTATGGCTGTTTGCGGTAACAAAAATTCAGATAAAACCATATTACTGGACGCTCACATTGACCGCATAGGATTTATGGTTACCGAAATAAATGAAAACGGATTTGTAAAAGTTTCTCCGTGCGGAGGAATTGACGCAAGAACTCTTGCCGATACTCTGCTTTGTCTACAGAACAATCCTGATGTAACAGGTGTTGTATGCTGTATGCCGCCTCATCTTTCCGACGGTAAAGAGGACAAGGCTATGCCAACCGACAAAATCTGGGTTGATTTCGGTCTGCCGTATGATGAAGTTAATAAACTCATTTCATTTGGTGATATGCTGACATTTGCCTCAAAGCCAGCAAATCTTTTGAACGGCAGAATTGTTGCGCCTTGCCTCGATAACAGATGCGGTGTTGCATCACTTGTTAAGTGTGCGGAGTTATTAAAAGGCGATGAAACAGATTATAAAGTAATTATCCTTTTAAGCTCTCAGGAAGAAACATTTGGCACAGGCGCTAAAACAGGAGCTTTTACCGTTGAAGCAGACGAGTCGATTGTTGTTGATGTGAGTTTTGCATCTCAGCCGGATGTTTTGGGATTTTATTCTTCAATTGAGCTTGACAAAGGTCCTATGATTTGCATTTCTTCAATTCTCAACAAAGAAATGAGCAAATCACTTGAAAGCGTTGCAAAGAATAAAAATATACCGTATCAGCTTGAACCGATAGCAGGCAGAACAGGTACAAATGCCGACTATATTACAATCAGCGGAAAAGGTGTAAAAACTGCTGTTGTATCAATCCCACAGCGATATATGCATACACAGAATGAAGTTATTTCTGTAGCTGATGTTGACAATACGGCAAAGCTTATTGCCGAATACATTAAATGCGGAGGTGCTTTCAATGATTGACATAAAATTGCTTGAACAGCTTTGCCTTTGCAACGGTATTTCGGGTGATGAGGGGAATGTTCGCAATCTTATAATTAACGAGATTAAAGACTGTGCCGATGATATTAAAACGGATAATCTCGGCAACCTTATTGTGTTTAAAAAAGGAAAAAAGTCTGCAAAAAGCAAGCTTATGGTGTCGGCACATATGGACGAAGTAGGTCTTATGGTAACGGATATAACATCTGACGGTTACCTTAAATTTGACGAGGTCGGCGGAATTGACAGAAGGGTTCTTCCCGGTAAGCGTGTATGTGTTGGCAGAAACGGTCTTAACGGTGTTATCGGTGTAAAGCCGATTCATCTTACAAACGGTGATGAAAAAACTGCCGTTCCGAAAATGAGTGATATGTACATTGATATCGGTGCCGAAAGCAGGGAAGATGCGCTTAAATATGTAAGCTACGGTGACAGTGTTAATTTTGAGGGTGATTTTAAGATTAACGGAAAAACTGTTGTTACAAAGGCACTTGATGACCGTTTCGGCTGCTATGTGCTTATCAACCTTATAAAATCCGAACCCGAGTATGATATGTATTTCACATTTGTTGTTCAGGAAGAGGTGGGACTCCGCGGTGCAAGACCAGCGGCTTTTACGGTCAATCCTGATTTTGCTCTTGTTATCGAAAGCACAACTGCCGCTGATGTTGCAGAGGTTGATGCATCTCATCAGGTATGCAATTTGTCAAAAGGTGCAACGGTTACCGTAATGGATAGGGCGACAGTTTATGATAAAGAAATGATAAGTGCCGCTTTTGAACTTGCCGAAAAGAATAACATAGCTGTTCAGTATAAGAGAGCAGTTGCAGGCGGTAATGATTCGGGTGCAATTCATCAGAGCAGAGGCGGAGTGAGAACTCTGGCGGTATCACTTCCGTCAAGGTATATTCATGCTCCTTCAACTGCGGCAAATCTCGATGATTGCGAAAGCGTTTTAAAACTTGCAAAAGTATTGTCCGATTATATTGCGGGCGAAAATTTAGCGAAAGGAAAGACGGTCTGAATGATTGTAACCGCCAATGAAAATTATATAAATGTAATTATGAACCTGTCGGCGGATGATCCGTTTGCGTGCAGAATAATTTCTCAGTACAACAGTTACGATTCATCGCTTGCTTTCGTTGACTACTGGACGATAATTGACGATAAAACAGATGAGTGTACAGGTGCAATTTCCCGATGCGGAACAAACTTCATTTTATTTCTCACAGATAAAACAAATCTTGAAGAAGTTTCGTCATTTATGCGCGTTGCAGGTGCGTCAAGCGCAATATGCAGCGGAGATTTCAACCTTAATTTATACGGCAGCAAATTCGTTTCGGGGGTTATTCTGAAAAAATCAGAACCGTTTGAAAATGTTGACGAAAGTATAAATTTTGATGTTCCCAATATTAAAGAGGTTTATAATCTCATCGTAAGCTGTGCCGATGAAAATTTTGTTCCGCCGCCGTTTGATGATTTTTATGTTGATGTGAATCACAAGCTTCGTCATAATGCAACGAGAATGTACGGAGTTTATGACGGCACAAAACTTGTTGCAATGGCTATGACTGTTGCCGAAAGCAGTAACGGTGCCGTGTTGGGTGCGGTATCGTGTCATCCCGACTACAGAAAGCACGGCTACGGCTCAACAGTTGTAAAGTACATATCCAACAGACTGATTGCCGAGAACAAGACTGTGTATCTTCACAGAGCCAAGAATGCAAATCAGTCGTTTTATAATAATCTCGGTTTTGAACAGTGCGGATTATGGCAGGAATATTATTTTGAAAGGTGATATATTTGAGTTTTTTTGATATAGATGAAAGAGTTATAAAAGCGTCCGAAAAGGCAATGGAGCTTTGCAAGGACAAGCTTGCGGAGATTGACAATATTCAGGAATACAACCAGCAGAAGATGATAAAGGCTTTTCAGCTTGCGGATGTTCGTGAAAGTCACCTTTGGGGTTCTACAGGCTACGGATATGATGATGCAGGCAGAGAGGCTCTTGACAAGGTCTATGCCTATGTTTTTGATGCAGAAGACGCACTTGTTCGTCATAATTTTGTCAGCGGTACACATGCCCTCACAGTTGCACTTTTCGGCGTTTTAAGACCGGGGGACACAATGCTTTCCGTAACAGGAATGCCGTATGATACAATCCGTTCTGCTATTGGCATTGAGGGAGACTATCCGGGCTCACTCAAGGACTTTTCAATAAAATTTGAAATGACCGAGCTTAAACCTGACGGAACGCTTGATTATGACAAAATCGCAAGTGACATTGCAGAGAAAAAGCCTAAAATGGTTTACATACAGCGTTCAAGAGGCTACAGCACAAGACCTACGCTCACATGGAGAGAAATCAAAAAGCTTTGTGAAATTTCAAAAGCCAATTCGCACGAAAGTATTATTATGCTCGATAACTGTTACGGTGAATTTATTGACAAGGTTGAACCTTTGTCGGTTGGTGTAGATATGATGGCAGGTTCTCTCATCAAGAACCCCGGCGGCGGTATTGCTCCTACAGGCGGATATATTGCAGGTAAGAAAGAACTTGTAGAGATGTGTGCCTACAGACTCACTACTCCGGGTACAGGCAAAGAAATCGGTGCTACTCTTAACGCTAACCGTGAACTTTTTATGGGTGCATATCATGCTCCGCATGTTACAGGTGAAGCACTTAAAACAGCAGTATTTGCATCGGCACTTTTTGAAATTCTCGGTTATGAAACAAGCCCCAAGTACAATGATGCAAGAGGAGATATCATTCAGCTTATCATGCTCGGTAATGCCGAAAAGGTATGCCGCTTTTGCGAGGGGGTTCAGAGCGGTTCGGCTGTTGACAGCTTTGTTTCTCCGATTCCGTCTGATATGCCCGGCTACGAAAGTCAGGTAGTTATGGCGGCAGGTGCATTTACTCTCGGCTCATCTATTGAGCTTTCGGCAGACGCACCGTTGCGTGAACCCTATGCGGTATGGATGCAGGGAAGTCTTAATTTTCACAGCGGTAAGCTTGGTGTAATGCTTGCGGCAAGTAAGATTTTAAGAGATGAAAAATAATATAATCTTGTTGCTTTGATTAAAACTGTAAATAAAAAATCCCGCTTACAAAAGCGGGATTTTTGCTATGATTTTTTATTGCGTAAGTTTTTAAAAAAGTCGGTGAGAAGTTTTGAACACTCCTCCTGCATAATGCCGCCGACTGATTCGGGTTTGAAATTGAACGGCATTTGGAACAGATTCGTAATTGTACCGCAAGCACCGTTTTTTAAGTCGTATGCACCGAAATATACCTTTGGAATATGAGCATTGATTATTGCACCTGCACACATAGGGCAAGGTTCAAGCGTTACATAAATTTCACAGTTCCACAATCTCCAACCGCCAAGCTTTTGACATGCATTGTAAATTGCGTCTGTTTCGGCATGAAGAAGAGCGTTCTTTTCTTGCTCACGCCGATTTCTGCCCACGGCGATTATTTCATCGTTTCTGACAATTACCGCACCGACGGGAACTTCGTTTTCTGCAGCGGCAATTTCAGCCTGTTCAATTGCTTTTTGCATATAATATAAGTTTTTATCCATTGCTTATCAAACCTAAATTTGTAATTGTAGTCAATAGAAAAAGTACAAGTGAAAGTATAATGCCGGGATTTACAAGAAATGCAGTCATTTTCTCTTTTAAGTTAAGTTCACTTACAATTTCGTTTTTCTTATCAGACATTTTAAAAATATTTTCATTCCTTTTTGCAAGAACAATGTATGAAACGAAGCCTGCAATGCAGAAAAAAATAATCAGGCTGTAGCTTATTATTGTTGTCACATAATCGGAAACGATGTTTGCATCTCTTAAAATGCTCATGGAAACAGCATATAGGTTATTAAGAAAATGGATTGCAATTGACGGAAGAATCGAATTGAACTTGCAGTCAATGTATGCAAAAATAAGTCCGAGAATAAACGCAAACGGAATTTGTGATATATTCTGATGCATTGCTCCGAATAAAACAGAAGAACCGATAATTGCAACAGTGTCACCGTATTTTCTCAGAGAACCCATAACAATTCCTCTGAATGCAAATTCCTCTGCAAACGCAGGAACAATTGCGGTTGAAATTATGTTCAGAACAATACTCAGAACACTTGAATCTCCGCTCGTCAATCCCGAAGATGTGTTTTCAATTCCGAAAAGCGAGAAGTTGTCTGCGATAACACTCGTGGCAACATTTGCAATCATCGCACCTCCCATTCCGAGAAACAGAATGGGTAGCATACTTTTTTGCTTTACATATTTTGTGCTGATAATATCATTCAAACTGTTTCTTGAAAGCTTTATATAGAAAAATGCAGGAACAACAACGGCAAATACGGAAATAAATATATCAATAAAGTAATTTAATAATGCGTAGTTGTTTGATAAAATAAAACCTGCCGAGCCGAGATTCTTGAAAACTTCGGCGATAATCACAGCACAGGCTGTCATTGTCAGCGAATACGCAAATACAAAGAAGCCCAATCCGCTTGACTTTTGCTTGAGATTATCATACTGCATATCTTTTTTGAAATTACGGTTATAATTAAGATTATCGCCGTAAAACGGCATATTATTACCCGAAAACTGATTGTTTATCAAATTATCACACCCTTAAAGCTATTCTAACATAGAGATATATTATTTTCAAGGGAGTAAACCTCCGCATAAAGTATTATTATTGACAAAAAATACATCAATGTGGTATCATATGGATAGTTATATCAAGGTGCAGACGCGTTTTTTTGTTGCGTATTTGTGCTGTCGGTAAAATATTATTTGTGTTTTGAAAGGATTGTCTTACTATGGTTACAGCTATGTTATTCGCCGGAGGTATCGGTGCAAGAATGAAGTATTCCGATATGCCTAAACAGTTTCTCGAGGTTGGCGGAAAGCCGATTATTATTCATACAATGGAGCATTTTGCCCGTCATCCAAAGGTTGACGCAATCGTTGTTGCATGCAAGGCTGACTGGATCGGTTATCTTAATGAGCTTATTGCCGCTTTCAATGTTCCTAAGGTAAAGGCCGTTGTTCCGGGCGGCGCAAGTGGTTTTGATTCTATTCACAACGGAGTGATGGCTACTGCCGAATTTTCAAAAGATCCTGAGGATATCATTCTCATCTGTGACGGCGTTCGTCCTATGCTCAGCGAGGAACTCATCACTAACTGTATTAAAGATACAAAGAAATACAAAACTGCTGTTCCTGTTACTCCGAGTATTGACTCACTTCTTTACAGTGAAGATGGTGAAACATGCGGTAAGAGCTATCAGAGAAGCACAATGTATATTACACAGGCTCCCCAGGGTTATACAATGGAAAGAATTCTTTGGGCGCACGAAGAAGCATATAAAAGGGGCATTACAAACCCTGTTTCTTCAAGTGAACTCTTTATTGAACTCGGCGAAAAGGTTCACCTTTTCCTCGGTGAGAGATTCAATATTAAAGTAACTACACCTGAAGATCTTACAACATTGCGTTCACAGTTCTATTATGAAAACTACAAGCAGTTTGCAAAGGAAGAACTTAAATATGGATTATAATGTTCAGAGTAATATAAAAAAGACAGTTTTTTCTGATGTTGAAGAGATTACAAATACAAATGTTGATTGGAACAGATTTAACGGTAAAACCGTTCTTATAACCGGTGCAGGCGGATTTATCGGTTATTATCTTGTTCTCACATTCCTTGCAAGAAATGACTTTTATAACAATAATATTAAGGTTCTTGCATTTGTAAGAAACAAGGAGAGAGCTGAGAAAAAGTTTGGCGTCCTTCTTGAAAGAGATGACATTGAGCTTGTTGTTGCCGATGTTACAAACAAAATTGAATGCGAAAGAGCAGATTTTATCATTCATGCAGCAAGTCAGGCAAGTAATATTCAGTTTGAAACCGACCCGGTCGGCACAATTAACGCAAATCTCAGCGGTACATCAAACATTCTCGATTTTGCTCTTGAAAGCAAAAGTGAGTCTGTACTTGTTGTTTCAAGTCTTAAAGTTTACGGTGCTTTGCACAACGGTAAAAACAGTATTTCCGAAGATGATATCGGTTATATTGATTTTACTTCCTATAAAAATTGTTATGCAGTGGGTAAGAGAGCGTCTGAAACTCTTGCCGCAAGCTATTGCAAACAGTTTGGACTCAATGTGAAGATTGCAAGACCGAGCTACATTTACGGTGCAAGCAGTCTTACAGACGACCGTGTTTGGGCGCAGTTCATTGCAAATGTTGTCCGTCACGAAAACATTCTTCTTAAGAGCAACGGTGCGGCTAACCGTTCGTTCTGCTATGTTACAGACACGGTTTCCGCTCTCATATACATTATGCTCAACGGAGAAAATGTTACTCCGTACAATATTTCTTGTGAAAAGTCCGATACAACAATAAGAAATTTTGCAAAGACAGCCTGTGAAGTCTTTCCTGAAAGAAATATGGAATTATCATTTGCAAATCCTGAGGATGAAAAAGAGCCTGAGGTTGATACTTCAGCTCTTGCGAAAACTCCGGAAATTCTTGACAGTTCAAGACTTCGTGCCCTAGGCTGGAAGCCTCTTGTTGACCTTAAAGAAGGAATAAGAAGGGCTGTCGGCATTCTTGAAGAAGATTAAAATTTAACAATAGAAATTAGGAATACAGTTATGTCTGAGTTGTTAC
>CAJMRT010000015.1 GCA_905215855.1 uncultured bacterium | reverse complement strand
AGAGATTTTCGTCCCCGCTTGGGGATGGGTTGGTTCTGCCGCCTTTTGATTTTGAAGGAGTTGGAGGAATAACATTTTCGTCCCCGCTTGGGGATGGGTTGGTTCAATTTTAATTTTAAAAGGTGGTATTGCTATGAAAATTTTCGTCCCCGCTTGGGGATGGGTTGGTTCGCAATGGGTGCATGGGGCAAGGACGACTAAAAAATTTTCGTCCCCGCTTGGGGTTGGGTTGGTTCCGTTTGAAATTGATGTAATGCAAACCTGGTTTTTATTTTCGTCCCCGCTTGGGGATGAGTTGGTTCATCTGTAAAAACGGCTCTATTACTCTGCCTAAGCAGATTTTCGTCCCCGCTTGGGGATGGGTTGGTTCCCTGAAGACATCAAATCAAAGATGCAGTATTTTCGTCCCCGCTTGGGGATGGGTTGGTTCATAAGCATAAGTTTGTATGTGATATGGTTTCGAGGTTTTCGTCCCCGAGTGGGGATGGGTTGGTTCAAAGAATACTTTCGACTGTGTTTGCAGTAGTGCTGTTTTCGTCCCCGAGTGGGGATGGGTTGGTTCTGCAGATTTTAACAGAAATTTTAAAAAATTAAGTAATACGATATAGACACAATAAACAACTGTAAACAGACCGTTAACTATACTTATCCAATCACTCAAACAAATATATGAAAAGGCAAGTGCGAAACACTGGTACAAATAACGATTTCATAACACTTATTTATTGCTCTCGCACTAATTGTACACAAATTTTTAAATAAAAGCAAGAGATTTTGAAAAGTTGTGACGCTAAAATAAGCCATTTTGATATTTTTACAATTTTTCTTAAAATTATTTTGTGGATAATGTTGAAATATGTAAAAATAAGTGATATAATAATGCTAAATTGTACAAAGGATGTTTTATTGTTATGCTGACAAAATTAAGAATGTATATAACAAGTGATGATTTTGAAATTACACGGCATATTTCTTCTGTTTTACACGGGGTTATTATGTCGGCTATTGATACAGATTACGCAAACATTCTTCATAACAGCAACCTTAATCCCTTCAGCACAAGCCTTGTTAAAAATGGCGATGAATGGTGTTGGACAGTTGCAACTGTCGGTCAAGAGGCATACGATAAAATATTCAAGGTTCTTGCTGACAAGAGCTTTTCGTCATTTGTACTAACGAGCAAGGAAAATGCTGTTGTAAACATTGTCAAAAAGGAAACATTTGAAATTCCTGTTGAAAATCTTTTGAAAGCAACTTTTAATGACGAGCCGTCATCTGTTTTGAAAATCTCATTTGACACACCTGCTGCTTTTAAAAGCAGAAATGACTATGTTATTGTTCCCGACCTGCACCTTGTTTTTCAAAGTCTTATGAAGAAAGCAACCGCCGCAACAAGTGATGATTCTTTTTTTGACGAGGAAACACTTGACGCACTTGTGCAAAACAGCAAAATTATTTCGTATAATCTTCGCACCGTAAAATTTAGCCTTGAGGGCAGAAGAATTACGGGATTTACAGGTTACATATCAATCTATATAAAGGGACCTTCACTCTTAAAGAATTTTGCTAAAACCCTGTTCAGATTTGGCGAATACCTTGGTGTGGGAATTAAAGCCTCAATCGGAATGGGAGCGTTGAGCATTAAGGAGGATGAAAAATGAATGACAGACAAATAAAAATTGTTTGTTCTGCACTTTTGCATGATATTGGAAAGATTGTTTATCGTTCCGGTGTTAAAATAAACCACAGTGACGGCGGATATGAGTTTCTTAAAGATGAAATCGGTCTGAATGACAGGGATATTCTTGACGCAGTAAGATACCATCACGCAGTTCCGCTTTCAAAGGCAACTCTTGATGATGATTCGGTTGCCTATATTACATACATTGCCGATAACATTGCCTCGGCAGGTGACCGCAGAGAAAATGAAAACGGCGAGCCGGGATTTGCAATAAACACACCTATTGAAAGTGTATTTAACCTTCTTAACAACAACAATCAAAAGCTGTATTACAAGCCGGCTATGCTTGATGATTCCGGTGATTTTATAAATTGTCCCAGCGAGCAAAAAGAGGAGTTTACCTCAGGATATTATTCGGCAGTAAAGGAAAAGTTTAGAAATCTGCTTACAACAATTGATTTTTCAAAGCCTGTTGAGCAATATGTAAATTCACTGCTTGAACTCTTTGAAGGTCTTTGCACATATATTCCCTCCTCTACTTCTTCAAAAGAGGTTGCCGATATTTCATTATTTGACCATTCAAAGCTTACCGCTGCATTTGCGGGATGTATATACACATATCTGAAAGCTAACGGTATTTCCGACTATAAAACCGAGCTTTTTAAAAATTCCGAAAAATTTTATGACAAAAAAGCTTTTATGCTCTATTCCCTTGATATTTCGGGAATTCAAAAATTCATTTACACAATCAATATTCAGGGTGCTCTCAAAACTTTGCGAGCAAGGTCTTTTTACCTTGAGATTTTTATGGAGCATATTCTTGATGAGCTTCTTGACAAACTTGAGCTTTCAAGAGCAAACCTAATATATACAGGCGGTGGACATTGCTACCTTATTCTTGCTAACACTGATGAAACAAAGCAAATACTCGATGAATTTGAAAAGGCTGTCAACGGATGGCTTATTGATAACTTTGCAACAGGTCTTTATGTTGCAGGCGGATATGCCGAATGCAGTTCAAATGACATTCAGAACAAACCTGACGGAAGTTATGCAGAACTTTTTGCTGAGATAAGCAAAAATATAAGTCACAAAAAGCTGCACAGATACAGTGCAAGTGATATTCTTAAACTAAACAGTTCATTTTCCGGTGACGGAAAAAGAGAATGTAAGTGCTGCAAGTCGCCCTCATTCCTCGTGAAATCAATTTCTGATAACGGACAGGAAGAATACAGGTGTGAATTTTGCAACAGCCTTATTAAATTATCAGACGATATACTTAACAAAGAATTTTTTGCTGTTCTGAAAACAACTCAAAAAGCGGGAATTAAGCTTCCTTTTGGTTGCAGGCTTGTTGCCGATGACGCAAATTCTATTAAACAAAAGATGAAGGACAGCTGTGAATATGCAAGAAGTTATTGCAAAGGAAAATTGAATATCGGACAGGACATTTCAACTCATCTATGGGTTGGTGATTATCATGCAAAGAATAATCAGACAGATGAGCTTGCCAAAAGTTCAACCGGCATTAGCAGAATTGCCGTTTTGCGTGCTGATGTTGATAATCTGGGACATGCTTTTGTGAGTGGATTTGACCGTGATGATTGCGGAAGAAAATATGTTACACTCTCACGAACAGCATCACTTTCAAGACAACTTTCTCTCTTCTTTAAACATCACATAAACTCAATTCTTAAAAACGGAATATATGGTGACATTTCAAAATCAGGCAAAAGAAATATTTCTATTGTATATTCAGGCGGTGACGATGTATTTGTTGTCGGAGCATGGGACGATGTGATGAGCTTTGCCGTTGACCTTACCGATAAGTTTCGTGAATTTACCGAGGGAACATTAACAATATCGGCCGGCATAGGAATTTATGACTCCTCCTTCCCTATTAGCATTTGTGCGCAGGAAGTTGACAAACTTGAAAGTATGTCAAAAAGTTATTCAAAGCATAATAACGACAATCCCGAAAAGAATGCCGTTACTCTGTTTGACACAAAAGATGTTTTTAAATCAGAGTTGCTTTCAGGAAGTGAGTTGAAACAAACATACAACTGGATTGATTTTAAAAACAAGGTCATTGCAGAAAAGCTTGACACATTAAAGGAATTTTTTGGATTCAAAGTTGAAAAAGATGATTCCGATAATGATTACGGTGCAAGTTTTCTGTACAAATTGATGTTTCTTCTTCGTAATTCAGATGCAGACAAAATCAACTACGCAAGGTATGTTTATCTGCTTTCACGAATGGAACCGAGTAAAAACAGTACGGCCGAAGCGGTTTCAAAGTACAGAAAATTCTCTGAAAAAATGTACGAATGGATTAAAAATCCCGAGGACAAGAAACAGCTTTTGACAGCTATATATATTTATGCTTATCTTGTACGAAAGAGAGGTAACTGATATGGGATATAACAATTATAATAACAATAACTATAATAGCAATAGCTATAACCATAATAACCGCAATAACAATTCCAACAGAAAGTCAAGTTATCAAAAAGCTGAGCCCCTACCCTATACAAAACTCAGCAACAAGAATTATGTTAATCTCGCCGAAAAGGTTATTAAACATATAAAAGATACAGAAAAGCCGGCAAACATTATCACAACAACAAAACTCAGAAGTATTCTTTCATTAAATTCAGAAATTTATAATATGGTCACTCACGATTCAAAAGAAAAACTTAGTGAGGAAATTGAGGCTAAAATACAATATTTGAAAGTAAAAGTTGTTTATGAAATGGGACGAGAAGTAAGTGTAAAAAATTTCTGTGAAAACGCACATCTTCTTGAATGTATAAATGATATTGACGGAACAAAGACAAGTTATATCCTTTTTGCAAGATACTTGGAAGCGCTTGTTGCATTCAGAAAATACATTATCGGAAAAGATAAATAAGGAGTAGCAGTTATGTATATAAAATTGATGATTTCAGGAAATATAGAGGTACTGACAGGTATGCATATCGGTGGCGGAAATGAATTTTCTGCAATCGGAGCTATTGATTCTCCGGTAATAAAGGACCCTCTTTCTATGCGACCGATTATTCCGGGCAGTTCATTAAAAGGCAAAATAAGAACACTGCTTGCTCGCAGTATGAACTCTAACCCAAATGCAAAGCACAGCGATGATGATACAAAAATAAAAAGACTTTTTGGTTCGCAGGAAGAAATCAGCAGACTGATTTTCAGAGATTTAAAACTTAGCAATGCGGATGAACTTATTGGAATGGGTGCTGTTTCACCTACCGAAGTAAAATTTGAAAATACAATTAACCGCATAAGCGGTGAGGCTATGCCCAGACAAATTGAGCGTTCAATAAGCGGTTCAATATATCCGTTGGAAATTGTGTATCAGGTTTCCGTAAACGATTCAGATTACAAAGAATTACTTGAGGATATTTCAACACTCTGCAATGGTATGCGTCTTTTGCAGTATGATTATCTTGGCGGTCACGGAACAAGAGGATATGGTAAAATCAAATTTTCAGGTCTTAACATTAAATCTGTTCTCGGTGATGTTCATGATAATATTCTCAATGAATGCAAAGCATATCTAAAGGATGTTGAAGAATGAAATACAAGGCATACAAACTGAGTTTCCCCTGCGGTGTACACTTTGGTGAAAATTCTCTGGACAGTTCAGAAACTCTTTTTCATTCAGACAGTATGTTTTCAGCACTTTGTACTGAAGCGTCAAGAGAAGGCAACGATTCTGTTAAATGGTTGTACGAGGTTTTTAATAACAGACAAATTATAATCAGCGATTTGTTTCCTTTTGTTGGCAGCACAATGTTTCTTCCAAAGCCTGTATGCCGTATTGAGGCTACCGCAAATGACGGAGATTCAGTCAAGAAAAAGCAATTCAAAAAACTAAAGTATATATCTGCAGATTCTCTTGACGATTATTTAAAAGGCAATTACACGCCAAAAAATGACCTGGACCTTATTGAACAGCTCGGCACACATGAACTTCGCACTTCCGCTGCAATGCGTGGCGTAGAAAACAATCTCATATACAATGTCGGAGTTTTTAACTTTAATAAGGACTGCGGTTTATATATGATTGTCGGCTACTGTAATGAAAAAGACTTGGCAGTATTTGAAAAGTATCTTATGTCGCTTTCGTATTCCGGAATAGGCGGAAAGCGTTCAAGTGGATTAGGCAGTTTTAACTTAAACTTTGCGTCATTACCTGATAATCTTCTGCACCGTTTTGAATCAGTATCTTCAAAATATATGACACTCTCTACTGCACTTCCGAATGATTCTGAAATTGAAAAGTCTATACCCGAGTCGGAATACATTTTAGTAAAGCGCAGTGGATTTTCATCTCCAAACGGACAATCTCCAATCAGAATTAAAGATTTGTATATGTTTGGTGCAGGTTCATGCTTTGGAGTAAAGTTTGACGGCTGCATAAAAAATGCAAGTACCGACCAAAGCAGAAACATCTACAGATGTGCAAAGCCTATGTGGATAGGAGTATAAAAATGAGTGATTATCTCAAATCTTACAGAGTATGTATTAAAACACATTCACCGCTGTATATCGGCAGCGGTTTGGAATACACAAAAAAAGAATATGTAATACAGGGCGGGACTGTAGGGATTGTTAATCTTCAGAAATTATCAGTCTTGATTTATAAAAAAGGACTTTTTGAAAGCTATTCAAACTTTATGACCGGCAGCAATAAGGACCTTTATGGCTGGCTAATTCAAAACAGATTTACTAAAGAAGAAATTGACAGTGTAACAGATTATTCATTCAGCGGTAATAATGTTAATCTTGACAAACAGCACGGCATTAAATCGTGTATAAAGGATGCTTTCAACAAACCATACATTCCCGGAAGTTCTATCAAAGGCTATATACGAACAGCTCTTCTTGCTTATGAAATTCAAAACCACCCGGATGTATTTTATAAATTTAAAGAATTTCCTAATTCAAGAGAAGTAAAAAATTATAAAAAAGAGCTTAAGCAAATAATTACATCAATAGAAAACGCAGCTTTTGAAATCCCTATAGACAATAAAAACAGCAAAAGTAAAATGTCCGGCATTATCATCAGTGACAGCGAACCTGTTGATACAGAAAATCTTGTACTTTGCGAGAAAATTGACCTGTTCCCTAACGGCAAACATAGGTCACCAAATATATACTATGAAGCAATTAGGCCTGACACAAAAATTTGGTTTACTCTTACTATTGATGAAACAAAATGCAGCTATACAAAAGAAGTTATTATGAATTCAATAAAGCTTTTTGCAAGTCAGTACAGCGAATTTTTTCTTTCAAAGTTTGACAAAATCACACCATTCAAATTCACAAATACTATCTGGCTTGGCGGAAACACAGGATACCCTACAAAAACTATCGCATACAATCTCTTGGGTAAAAACAAAGGTTTGGATGAGGTTTCTGAAATTATGGAATTTATGTTCAGAGGCAAACATACTTCCGATATGGATATGGGTGTTTCTCCGCATTGCTTAAATGCTACGAAATACAATAACCAATTGTGTCATATGGGCGAATGTACATTAGCCTTTGCAAAAACGGATAAATGACAAATAATTATATATTAGGAGGTACAATTTTGGGAAAGAAAGTTTTATATTCTACTGTTGGCGGAACTGATCCAATAGCTAATTTTCGTGACGGAAGTATGCTTCATATCTGCAGAATATACAAGCCTGATGAAGTTTATTTGATGATGTCACAGGAAATAAGCAATCACCACCGGCATGATGACCGCTACAGATATTGCCTCAACAAATTAGCCGAAATGATAAACCATAAATTTAATATTCATGTTATTGAATACAGAGATTTGACAGATGTAAATATGTTTGACCCTGTATACGAATGTATTGCAAAAGATATTGAATCAATCAGAAACAATCTTAATGAAGATGACACATTGTATGTTAATGTTTCATCCGGCACACCCGCTATGAAATATTGCCTACAAATCATTTCTGCGGTATCAGATTTTAATATCATCCCTATAATCGTGTCAACTCCAACAAAGAAAATGAACAAGCATGAAGAGGACAAAGAAAATTACGATTTTAAAGATTATTGGGAGCTTAATGAAGATAATGATGAAAATGAATTTGAAAACAGAGCCAAAGAAACCACGAGCAGTGTATTCTATGCTCTTCTCAACAAGATTACAATTAAGAAATTTATCCTGAATTACAACTATTCTGCCGCACTTGAGATTATCGGTATCTTAAAAACTAATCTGTACAACAAGGCTATTCCTCTTATTGAAGCGGCACAGGCCAGAGTACAAAGAAATATTAAAAAGTCATATAAAGCACTCACCGACGCAGGATTTAGGTATCCGTTTGAACTTACAGACAAGCGTTTTAAAGTTTTTGAATATGCGCTTGAAATAGGAATAAAACTTAAACACCACGAATACAATGATTTTGTCCGTTCATTAACACCTCTTATGACTGATTTGTATATAAGAACATTGGAAAAGAAATGCAGCATCAAGTTAGAGGACTATATTGTTTCAAACAACAAAAATACCACGAAAATGGTATGGGATGATACAAAAATATGTGGCACCGATATGCAGAAAGCACTTAACAATAAATACGGAAAATTCCATGGCGGTATAGTGTACAACACACACCTTGTTACAATAATCAAAGATTATATCTATAAAAATCATATGGAAAAAGAGAAATTTTCAGAATGCATAAGTATGCTAAGCAGTGTCGAAGAAGAACTCCGCAACATTGCTGCGCATACAATGGTTGCTTTTGATAAAGAAAAAATCAAAAAAATCACCGGAAGCTATCCTGAAGAAATCTATAACACAATAATGAATCTTATGGCTGATTTGAATATCCCTGTTATAAAAAGGAATTCCTACGATGAAATGAATTTAATTTTGATTGACGCAATCGACAAATACAACGAAAATATCAATACTTAACAAACTAAAACCGCAATCGTCAAACCTATTGATTGCGGTTTTTTATTGTCATATTTTAACACACAATTATTTTCAAGTCACTAAACAAAGCCGACCTGTTGTAGTAACAAGTCGGCTTTGCTTCTGAAATATAAAATGAAATGTGAAATATTAAATCAACTATTAATCGGAATATTTTCTGATTTTAAGATATATTCCCCTGTCATCGGCAATTTTCTGACAAGCCTTGATGTCTTCTTCGGGAATTGTATCTACGATTGAGAACTGCGTATGTTCAAAATATTTCTTTGCATCCTCTGCAAATTTGAGCATTGACTCATACGCGTGGTCAAAAACAGGACGGCAAACTTCGTCATACTTTTCCGATGAACAAGTGTTGAGGCTGATTGAAACGGAATCAATATACTTTGAAATCAACTCAGCTGTGGGCTTGTTGTTGATTCTGTCAGAAAGACCGTTTGTGTTGAGTCTGAGTTTGATGTCGGGGTGCTTTTCCCTTACATATTTTGCGGTTTCAAGCATATTGTCAAGAGCCGAAGTCGGCTCGCCGTAGCCGCAGAATACAAGCTCCTTGTAGCCTGTGAAATCAAAATCATCAACAGCCTTTTTAATATCATCCATACTCGGATCATGCTTGTGCCAGAGTGTGTCTGCACTGCCGACCGAATCGGTATTGTTGCGGATACAGAATGTGCATCTGCAAGGGCATTTGTTCGTCAGATTAGCATAGATAGATGTTTTGTACACATAAAGAATATCTGCCATTATGTTTTCTTCTCCTTATTGAAACTCACATTAGAGTGAGAGTTTTTTCTTGAAATTGATTTTATCAAGACCGATGCCTACAACGATGAAGATTAATGCTCCTACACCGGGCTGCAACCAGCAAGTGGGAAGTTCTGCAATTGCGGCACCAAAGTCATACATAAGACCGTTTGCAATAAAGTAACCGCCGATTGTAACGATTGTTGTGGGAATGAGCATAAGAAGTGATGACGGGCTGATGATTTTTTCATCTTTACCACGCTTTTTCATTGCCATTCTGCAAAGCACAAACGGAACTGCATTGATAGCCTTTATGATAGCTGTGGGAATTGCCCAATGCGGATAACCCGAAATAAGGTCGGCAAGAGCACCGCCGATTGATGATGCGATAATTCCGAAAGGACCGGGAAGAATACTTGCGGCGAGATAAATCATGGAGTCGCCTGCATGAGAGTATCCAAGCGGTGACGGAATCTTGATAAAAGCAGTTGTAACGGTGATAAGAGCCGCACACATTGCCGTAATTGCAATCAGCTTTACATTAATTTTTGAATCGGTTTTTGAAACAGTTTTAGCAGTCATAGTAATTTCCTCACAAAAGCATTTTTAAATGTTTTTCAAATTCAATACCCTCATTGCGATGAATACCGAGTTTAACGGTTTCGCAAAGAGAAGTCTGTATGAATTTTACCGCCAGATTTACGGTATCTTTCAGGCTGTCACCACGGAGCAGTCCCGAAAAGACAACCGAGGCAAACAAGTCACCTGTACCCGAATAGCTTCCGCCCGTCTTTTCACAGCTGACACAAAACACCTCATCATCGGTTGCAATGAGATTGTTAATCTTTGTAACCTCATCGGAAATTTTATGCTCAATGCCTGTAACAATCACGGTTTTCACCTTGTAGAGTTGTAAAAGCTTTTTGGCAAGCTCTGCAACCGTATCGAGAAAATCGGGAGAATCGGCATTTTTAATCAGTTCTGAATAGTCGGTATCGCACAGAATACAACATTCGGTAAGGTTCGGGGTGATTATATCGGCAACAGAAACGAGTTTTTTCATCTTTTTGCCGAGAGTTTCGGTATAAAGACTGTAGGTTCTTCCGCCGTCACCGAGAACCGGATCCACAAGTACAAGCGTGTTGTCGGTTTCAAAGCTGTCTATAAATGAAAGAATTTTGTCCACCTGCTTTTCGCTTGAGAGGAAACCCGTATAGATTCCGTCAGGCTGAAAGCCGAGTTTTTTCCATTCACTTGTGTAATAATCAAGCTTATCAGTGCAATCGTTGCAGTAAAAGCTTTCAAATCCCGTCTGACTTGTCAAAACGGCTGTCGGCATAGGACACGCCTGAATGCCCATTACGGACAAAACAGAGATTGCCGCCGTCAGAGAACACTTGCCAAGCCCTGAGAGATCATTGATTAGTACAGCTTTTTTTGTCATCATACCACGCCTTAAAATTTCTGAACAGTTCAACATTTATCTTGTGATGTTGTCATTATACAACACCACTGTCATTATTTGTATGTACAATTTTAAGAATTTTTATAGGTACAGTTTGTAAGGTGTAAAAAATGACATCCCACTTTTGAGATGCCATTTCATGTTTATAAACTGATTTTCTGTTAAAACTCATAATGTGACCACATGGAGATTATTTTTATGACCTTTTCCTCCTCATAAACCATATAGACAAGCCTGTGCTGAGAATTTATTCTGCGTGAATAGCATTGTTTTAGATTGCCGATAAACCGTTCATGAGGTGGTGGATTTTGAAAAGGATTTTCGCTGATAAGTTCAAGCAAATTCTGTACATTACGCTTTAATGCAGGATATTGCTTAATTTTTTTCCTTATCTTTTTGGGCTGATTTTGTAATCATCAGTTTGTAATTACCACTCAAATTTTTCACACTCCTCAAGGGGAGTTTCAATTCCGTTCTTTAATTTTTCACTCATACCGGGAATTGAATTAAGATACATTGTTTCAACAAAATTATTATACTCTTCTTCGCTTATAAGCACAGAATTTCCGCTTTTGGTACTAATGTTTATGGTTCATTATACTTTGCAGTCTGGTCAATCAATTCAAAAATTTGTTTTCTGAAATTAGTTACATTTGTGTTAATCATAATTGGAATGATTTTGATGACCGTTCTCGCATTCAAAGCAGACTCCTCAAACCCAAAAGTGAACCGGACAGAACAAATCATCAACACCACCGCACAGTTATGCTTCTTTGTAGGATTGATGTTAGTTTAATAATATTTCAGCGTGATTTCATCATTCATATTTTAATAATCACTTTACACAACCATCCGATTTTGGGTGGTTTTTATTTTGCATTACTTTACGCAAACTCGCTCTAAAAATTTATAATTAAATTTTCGAAAAATTGCATTATTCTATGCATTTTTTTCAGATTAGGGGGTATAAGTGGAGGGGGTTTCTTCTTTAGTTACAACAGGAGTGATTATATGAGCGGTTGCAAATACATAACAATTTCAGACAACATACTCTCGGACAAGAGGTTAAATTCTACGGACAAGCTTGTTTACGGTATTATTGAATCGGCTTGCAGAATGTATGACAGTTGTTGCACTATGAGTAATGACACGATTGCTAAGATACTGAATACCACCACAAGAACAATTCAAAGCTCAATTTCTAAACTTGTAAAATACAAATTCATATATCGTAAGATTGAAAATGCAAATACATCTTACATCAAACTAAGGAGTATGACTGTAATTCAGGACACGGACACCACGAAGAATACTTCATACCCCCATGAAGAAAATTTCACTCCCCCCATGAAGAAAACTTCACATAAATATAATAATAAAAATAATAATAAATATAATGTCGAAATCAAGGAGATTATCGACTATTTGAATTTGAAAGCAAGAAAGAATTTTCGCAGTTCAACTGCTGCAACACAAAGCCTTATTAAAACAAGACTTAACGAAGGATTTACTGTTGAAGATTTTAAGAAAGTAATTGACATCAAGTGTAACGAGTGGCTCGGGAGTGATTATGCACAATACCTCAGACCTCAAACGCTGTTCGGGACAAAGTTTGAAAGCTATCTGAATTCGATTGATACTGTCAAGCCAAAGAAAGATTTTGACATTCTGTCAACCTATGAAACATTATAAATTAAATTAAGGAGGTTATATGAAGGATACAACAGAAATTGAAAACAGACTCATTGGTCATATTATCAACTTTGATGAGGGCAAAAGCCTCATCAGCGAATTGTCGGACGATTTGTTCAAAGATGAAACAAACCGTTCCCTATTCGCAATTGTTCGCAAAGAGTTTAAAAGCGGAAATCTGGATACAGGTATTTTGCTTTCAAAATGCTCAAATGAGCAGAAACAGCGTATTCTTGAATGTGCCGACAGTTCTTTCAGAACGGACAATGTGAATGAATATATTAAAATTCTGATTGATGAATCTGCAAAAAGATTTATGAAATCAAGCCTTGAAAGCTCTATCATTGACGGCAGTATTTCACCTTCAAAGCTGAGGAGCATTGCAGATACAGCCGATGAAATAGCTCACAATGACACATTTAGGCAGAATAAGAAAATGCTCAATGATTACATTTCGCACATTGGCAAGGCTCACAAGGGCATTAAAACATACTTTCCAAAGCTTGACCGTTTCACCTCGGGATTGAAGAAAGGTACGCTCGCAATACTTGCGGCAAGACCGTCTGTCGGCAAGACTACGCTTGCACTCAACATTGCGGTAAATTGTGCCTTACACGGTCAAAAGGTTATGTTCTTTTCGCTTGAAATGACCTACGATATGATTTTTGACAAGGTGTTTTCTTCTCAATGCAATATTCCTTATGAGGATTTCAGAAACAGTCAGAATGCCGAGCAGATGCAATCCACAGCAAGAAATTTTGCATTAGGAACGAACATTTCAAAATATCTTATTGTCAGGGACAGAACAAGAAATGTTGAAGCAATCACCTCTGAAATTGCCAAAGAAAAGCCTCAGCTTGTAATCGTTGACTATGTTCAGATTGTTTCAACGCTGAAGAAATTCGGTGACAGCAAGCGACTTCAGATTGATTACATAACAGGCGAACTCAAAGCGATTGCAAAGCAGACAGGCTGTTGTGTTATTCTGCTTTCACAGCTCAGAAGAGCCGATACAAACCACATTCCGACAATGGAAGATTTGAAAGAAAGCGGAGGTCTTGAACAGGACGGTGACTATGTTTTCCTTCTCGACAGAGAATATGTTCGCAACCGTGACTCAGGCATTCCTCCCGAAGAAACCATGCTGATAATTGCGAAGAATAAATTCGGCAAAACCGCAAAAATAGAGCTTAACTTTGACGGCAAATATCAGAATTTTACGGAATCAAAGAAAACAAATTTTCCGCCTTATAAAACACCGAAAGCACCCATAATGCTTGATATTTCCGAATCACTCATTTCCTCTGAAATTCAAAATTCATTTGAAACTCACGAACTTGATAACTAATGCCCCGCATAGAAAAAGTCACGACTGCATATGCAATCGTGACTATAATGGTGGAGATGAGGGGAATTGAACCCCTGTCCGAAAAAATCTTGCCAAGGGTTTCTCCGAGCGCAGTTGGTGTTTTAAAACTCCCTCGGTGCATCGCCCATCAACAGGCTATGCACTTTGGCAGCTCCTAAGCTGTGACAGGGTTCGGAGCACTCCCCTGTTCACATTTACCTCTAATCGACGCCCCTTACACAGCCGAGGTACTCTGTGCAGGAACGAGCAGCACTTAGGCTGCTAAAGCAACTGTTTTGTTGTCAGTTAATTTTAAAGTTGCGGATTTTATGGCGGTTCCGCACCGCCGCTCGCTTACCAAGGTTTGAAATCCCCGTCGAAACCTTTACATCCCCATATTCAATTTAAAAATTTTATATTGAAAACCTGTATTCAGCGGCAGGCTTATCAAGCATTTTTTCACAGCAGACAAGACAACATTCAATGTGCTTTGTATCCGGCTCAATCGGTGAATATATCACAGCCGATTTCAAATTGCTTTCGCTTGAATCATCCATTGCAAAAGCAACAACGCCGTCATCGGTTGCCAATCCGCCCATACCCTTGAAAGGTTTGTCAAGCTCATCAAAAAGGCAGAATATCACTGAGATTTCATCATCACACGAATACTCAACATACGGAAACACAACATCATTTTCGACAAATTCTTTCATTTCGGAATTATCGGCTGAGTTCAAAAGCTTAAGATTTTTAATCACAATCTGATTTTCACCGTCAAAAATTCCAATCGGAATATTTACTTCCTTGCCAACTTCAAGACTGAGTTTTGCTAACGGATAATCTGTCTTTTGATATTTTGAAAATATTATTTCAACATTCTTTGTCAAATCAAGCGAAGACAAATCATCAATTTTATTCTCAAGTTCAATAAAGCTTATGAACAGAGAATCAAGAGGAGCGTCCAAAAATCTGTCGCTCTTCCAACCGAGTTTCATAAACTCTGAGATGATATATGACTTTGTTAATTCGCAACATTCAAGCGTTTCGCCGCATACAGAGCTAAAGTCAAAACGCTGTCCGTCAATTACAATTGCGGAAAAATCATCGGATAAATCAGATTGATTTTTCTTTTCAAGAATAATATTTTCTCTGAAAGTCAAATCTTCACAGCAAATATTCTCTTCGGCACAATTGAAATTCAACAGAACAAGTTCGGTTTTATCGGACGAATTTGCAAAACCGAGTACAGAATAATCGGTATCAAAGGCGGAAAAGTCCCGTCCGATTAAAGCAAAATCGCTGTATTCCGAAATCTTTTCGTACAGGCTACGCAAACTCATAATAACACCAAACTATCTTCTCTGTTCTTTAACGGCGCGTTCCATATCACGCTTTGCGGAGCGTTCTGCCATATCGGCACGCTTATCGTATAGCTTTTTACCTTTGCAGAGTCCAACCTGAAGTTTTACCTTGCTGTCTTTAAAATAAAGGCTGATTGGGATAAGTGAATATCCCGTCTGCTTAACCGTACCGTAGAGCTTTAAAATCTCCTTTTTGTGCATAAGAAGTTTTCTCACACGCATAGGGTCACGGTTGAAAATATTTCCCTGTTCGTAAGGAGAAATGTGCATTCCGTTGACAAAAATTTCACCGTCAACAATCGAACACCAGCTGTCCTTGAGATTTACTCTGCCTGCACGCAAGGATTTTACTTCCGTACCGCAAAGCTCAATTCCGGCTTCATAGGTTTCCTCGACAAAATAGTCGTGTCTTGCCTTTTTGTTCTGAGCAATCGTTTTCATATTTGCCACCGCACATCCCCCTTTCTACTGTGGAATACAAGATTATACTACTGTTTTGACAATTTGTCAATAGTTTAAACCAAGAAATTAAATTTCATTTCTGCCCTCAAGAGCCTTTGCAAGAGTGTATTCGTCGGCATATTCAAGGTCACCGCCAACGGGGATACCGTAGGCAAGTCTTGTCACCTTTACACCAAGCGGCTTTAAGAGCTTTGAAATATACAGAGCCGTTGCATCGCCCTCAACGGTCGGGTTGGTTGCCATAATGACCTCTTCAACCGAATCATCGTTAAGCCTTGCAAGCAGTTCTTTTATTGTAAGGTTGTCGGGACCGATATCGTTAAGCGGCGAAATTGAACCGTGGAGAACATGATAAACACCCTTAAATTCGTGGGTATTTTCAATTGCAGTAGCATCTCTCGGAGTTTCAACAACGCAGATAACGGAATGATCCCTTGCGGGATTTGCACACACGGGACAAAGGTCTTTGTCTGTAAGATTACAGCATTTACTGCAATAGTGAATTTTTGTGTGTGCGTCCATCACCGCACCCGCAAGCTGTTCCGCTTCTGTTTTTGACAGATTGAGAACATAATATGCAAGCCTTTGAGCGGTTTTGTTACCGATTCCCGGCATTCTTTCAAACTGCTCCACCAAATTTTCAAGCGGAGCAACATTGTATCCCGACATAATCAGAACATTCCCGGAATGTTAAGTCCGCCTGAGATTGTTTCCATCTTGTCCTCTTTTTCCTTAGCGGCTGCTCTGATTGCTTCATTTGCGGCTGCCATTACGAGGTCTGAGAGCATTTCTACATCTTCCGGGTCAACAACTTCGGGTGAAATCTCAACTTTTGTGAGTTCCATTTTGCCTGTTACGGTAACCTTAACTGCACCGCCGCCTGCTGCTGCTTCATACTCTTTTACCTCAAGTTCCTTTGATACGGCCTCCATATCGTCCTGAAGCTTCTGAGCCTGACGAGCGAGCTGCTGAATATTGTTTGCGCCGCCACTGCCGTAGCCCTTTGGTAATCTTGCTTTCATAATTTTATCATCCTTTCGGTTATTCTTGTGTTATTATTACATCGCTTCCCTGCAAGCTTTCAACAAGCTTGTCAACGGGATCGGTTTTTTCTTCTTGTTTTGCACTCGGTCTTTTGTACGGACCGAGGTTGTAGTGCTGACCTGTGGTTTCAAAAATAAGCTGACGGATTTCCTGTCGTCTTTCGTTATTTTTGAGAAGTTCAAAAGCCATTTCATTGTCGGTGTCAATCAGCATATATTTTCCGCTTGTGTACGCAGAAGAATTTGCAAATGCCGCCGCAATTGTTCTTGAAATGGGTTTCATATTATTGACAACCTCTACCCAATCGGGGAACGGTTGTGCGTTGTTATAGATTGCGTCAAGGTCAACGCTCTGTCTTTGCACCGGTTTTTTAGGTGTTGGTGCAATCGGAACAGGCTGTTCCTGTACCGGCTGAACGGTCTGTTTTTGTGCCGGCATCTCAACAGGAGGTGTCTGGATAACAGGCTCGTCCTTTATTTCTTCCGTAACAGGTTTTGTTTCCTGTGACTTTTCGGGTTCAGGTTTCCGAACTTCGGGTTTTGGAGTTTCAATCTGAACAGGCTGAGTTGAAGTTTGTGCTTGTTCGGGAACATAGTTCACCTTTATTCCCTTTTTGACGGCTTTTTCAAGAGCGGTTACTCTTGCGGTCAAGGCCTCAATTGTGCCGTCAAGCTCCGCAGATGACAGCTTTACAACTGCCATTTCAAGCTCTGTTCTGTCACCTGTTCCCCTGCCCATATTCTGATATGCCCTTGAAAGCACATCCATATAATAGACAATGTCGGCAAGTGAGAGGTAGTCCGACTGCGTTTGAGCCTGTTCAAACTCATCGTCAGCCATAATGACAATATCTCTCGGATTTTTCACCGATTTTATGAGCATTAGCGTTCTGAAATGCGAAAGCAATTCATCACAAAGCCTTGCCATATCCTTAGATTCACCGTAAAGCCTGTCAACAATTTCAAGAGCCTTTGCTGTGTTCTTATTGATTACGCAGTTAGCAAGCTCAAAAAGATATGTCTTTCTCGCAAGTCCTGCGGCACTGCGAACAACATCTTCGTCAATGTCGGAACTGATTGCAATACATCTGTCGAGGAGCGAAAGAGCATCTCGCAATGCACCGTCGGCAACAGATGCGGCAAGCAACGCTGCACCGTCGCTTAGCGTCACACCCTCCTGATTTGCAACATAGAGCAGTCTGTCTGCTATTGCTCGTGGTGGGATTCTGTGAAAATCAAAACGCTGGCATCGTGACAGAATTGTCTGCGGAAGCTTGTGAACCTCGGTAGTTGCCAAAATAAAAATTGCGTGCTCGGGAGGTTCTTCAAGCGTTTTGAGCAAGGCATTAAAAGCCTCGGTTGTGAGCATATGAACCTCGTCGATAATGTAAACCCTGTATTTGCACTTTGAGGGCTTGAACTGAACCTCGTCAATAATCTGACGAATATCGTCAATTTTTCTGTTAGATGCGGCATCCATTTCGGTAACATCAAGCATACTGCCACTGTCGATACCCTTGCAGATTTCACATTCACCGCATGGATTTCCGTTTACAGGATGCAGGCAGTTGACCGCCTTTGCAAGAATTTTTGCGCAGGTAGTTTTGCCCGTTCCTCTTGAACCCGTAAAAAGATACGCATGGTTAAGACGATTGGTGCTAAGCTCATTTAAAAGAGTTGTGGTTATGTGTTCCTGTCCCGAAACATCGGAAAAGGTTTTAGGTCGCCATTTTCTGTAAAGTACCTGATACAAAAATTCACCCCGCAATCAACAAAAAATGCAAGCCGTCAGCCGAAACAACGGCAATCGTACAAATGAGTGAACGACAGACTTACTGCATCGCATCGGCAATACTGCTTAATGCTGCTCGGTTCCCCGCCTGACATGATTCACAGACCCCAATCGCACAGGGCCTGTCGCTCACTTAATTGCACGCTTTTTGACTTCTTGCAATTCTGAACTAAATTATTCATTTCTTTATTCATTAAAAGAAATATATTGTACAAAAGAACACCATTGCAAGACAAGCTGATTGTTCAGTCTGCTTCACAATGGGTTCATTATACCATAACCGATTAATAAAATCAATAGGTTTTGGTTATTTTTATTGTTTGCAGTCACAGAAAGATATCGTCTGTTTTGCAGCGGCAAACCCTGTTCACCGCTACAAATGAATATACATTTTTGATTAAATCATAAGTTATGTGAATAAACAAAATGTTACATCAATGCGGGCGTCCAATGAACGCCCCTACAGCATAGACTGCATAAACACTTGCAATTTTGCACTCGGGCATAATATGCTGTTTATTATGCAATCTATCTTCACGAATTGGGAACGGCGGCTCGCCGTCAATTTTTAATTTGCCAAGATTTCCCTTGCGACGAATACACCGCCGGCGCTGGCATGAGAAAGTGAATGTGTAACGCCGCTGCCGTCACCGATGATATAAAGTCCCTTGTGGGGCGACTCGAGATGCTCGTCAACATCAACTTCCATATTATAGAACTTGACCTCAACACCGTAGAGAAGTGTGTCATCGTTGGCTGTGCCGGGGGCAATTTTGTCAAGAGCATAAATCATTTCTATGATACCGTCAAGAATTCTCTTTGGAAGCACAAGGCTCAAATCGCCCGGTGTTGCGTCAAGAGTCGGAACAACAAGTCCTTCTTTGATTCTGCTCGGATTGCTTCGGCGACCTCGAATCAAATCACCGAAACGCTGAACAATTACACCTCCGCCCAGCATATTGCTAAGACGGGCAATGCTTTCACCATAACCGTTGCTGTCCTTGAAAGGCTCTGAAAAATGCTTGCTGACGAGGAGTGCAAAGTTTGTGTTATCAGTCTGCTTTGCCTTGTCTTCATAGCTGTGACCGTTTACTGTGATAATGCCGTTTGTGTTTTCGTTTACAACGCAACCCTTCGGGTTCATGCAGAATGTACGCACATTGTCCTCGAACTGTTCTGTGCGGTAAACAATCTTGCTTTCGTAGAGTTCGTCTGTGAGGTGTGAAAAGATTGCGGCAGGGAGCTCCACACGAACACCGATGTCAACACGGTTCGACTTTGTGGGAATGTTAAGGTTATGACAAACATGTTCCATCCACTTACTGCCGCTTCTGCCGACTGAAACAATGCACTTTTTGCACTCATATTTTTCATCGGCTGTGTCAACAAGGTATCCTTCCTTATCATTGCCGTTCTTGAGTTCAACATTTTCAACAGGTGTATCAAAGTAGAAATCAACCTTGTTTTCAAGATAGCTGTAAAGATTTTTAAGCACAATGTAGTTGATATCCGTACCGAGATGACGGACTGATGCGTCAAGAAGATTAAGCTTATTCTGTAAGCAAAGCTTCTTAAACCTTGTGCCTGCTGTGGAATAAAGCTTTGTACCCTCTCCGCCGAACTTCATATTGATTTTGTCAACATATTCCATAAGCTCAATGGCTTTTTTCTTGCCGATATGTTCGTAGAGCGTGCCTCCGAAATCGTTTGTTATGTTGTACTTACCGTCCGAAAACGCACCCGCACCGCCGAAACCGCTCATAATGGAACAGGTTTTGCATGAAATGCACTTTTTAACTTTGTCACCGTCAATCGGACATTTTCTCTTTTCAAGAAGATGACCTTTTTCAAATACGGCAACCTTTATTTCAGAGTTGTTTGTTACAAGCTCATATGCAGAAAATATTCCGCCCGGACCTGCTCCTACAATAATAACATCGTACTTTTTCATTATCATTTTCTCCTTTATTTGTTATGGGTAACATTTAAGGGCAATAAAAAAACCGCCAAAACATGATACTATGCCCCTTAACGGGGATTATAGTAAACTGTTTAAGGCAGTTTGTAGAAACACCCGTCCGTATTACGGGCTTATACAATCCAAATTCTGCACACGGCAGAAAATTGTTCTGATAAAAGTCATCAAAACCTTGGTTATTGTAACAAATAACATCACAATTGTCAACAAAAAAACGCAAAAATTTAAAATCTGTTATTTTTCCTTTATCGCATAAAAACTACACAATAATTATGCTTGCCGACAAATACATAAATATTATTCAAACTTTTCGGCAACCTCGCCAAGACGCTTGTAGATGCTGTTTTCGGGAACATAACCTCTTACAAACGAAAGCGGATAGATGTTGGTGTTTCTGCCGATTACCGAACCGGGGTTAAGAACGCTGTTGCAACCTACCTCTACATGGTCACCGAGCATTGCGCCGAACTTTTTAACATTTGTGTCAACCTTTTCGCCATCGCAAAGAACGGTTACAAGGCTCTTGTCACTCTTAAGGTTTGATGTGATTACACCTGCGCCTGTGTGTGACTTGTAGCCGAGAATACTGTCGCCGATGTAGTTATAATGCGGAGTCTGAACACCGTCAAAAAGAATTGAATTTTTAAGCTCTGTTGAGTTGCCTACAACTGCACCTTTTCCGACAATTGCGTTGCCTCTGATAAAGGCGCACTGTCTGACCTCGGCATCTTCGCAGATGATGAGCGGACCGCCGAGATATGCGGAGTCAAAAACCTTTGCACTCTTTGCAACCCACACATTTTCTCCCCTCTGCTCGTAGATTTCGGGATCAAGAGTTTTTCCGAGTTCAATGATAAATTCGCTTATTTTCGGAAGAGCCTCCCACGGATAGTCAACGGTTTCAAGCAAGGGCTTTGCAATAGTCCTGCTGTAATCAAACAGATTTTTTGCCAATAATTTTTCGTTTTCCATTTTTAAAATTTACTCCCAATATATATTATTCTTTCAAAGAATTTTACAGTTTTATACCTCAACAAAGAACAGCCAGTAACCGCTTGCGTCCTTTCCTGCAACGAACTCAACTCCTCCGCTTATGTACTTTGAAAATACATAGCTTTTGCCGTTCTGAGGATTTGTCACGGTGGCACAACTGCCCTCGTGAACCCAACGCTCGTTGAAAACATTTATTCCCTTGATGAGAAATTCTTCTTTTGAAGTTTTGCCTACAAATCTGTAATTTTTCATAAAATCAGCCTTCTTTGACCTTTTGCGGTGACAGCCTGTTGTCAAGACCTGTCTTTTTAAACACAAGCACAACGACAACGGCACAAATCACACCGAGTAACATTCCGCAGAGAACATCTGACGGATAATGAACATAGTTATAAAGTCTTGAGAACACAATCAAAAGTGCAATCACAAGTGCCGGTATTCCGAACCGTTTGTCCTTGATGAGCATAACGGTAGCCGCCGCAAGCGACGAACAGCTGTGTCCCGACGGAAAACTGCTGCCTGACGGAATGGCTATGTTAAGTCCACAGTCGGGATTCAACTCAGACGGTTTCGCTGTATAATCGATATTCACCATAAACGGCCGTGGTCGGTTTATAAGATTTTTTATTCCGATTTCACCGACAAGAAAGCCGATTGCCATTGCAACAAGCATCATAACTCCCATTGAGCGAGTTTTTTTGAAAATTATAAACACAATGCCGACTGCAATCCAGAAAAGTCCCATTTCACCCATATAGCTGAAAAAAGCCATAATCGGATCAAGGAAAGAGCATTTAAATGTGTTCTGAATAAATTCAAGAACCGAGGTGTCAAATGATTGAATCATATCAAAGAATGACATATCATTTTCCTTTCACAATAATTATAACAACCAAAAAACAGAATGTCAAATTAAATAAATTTTAAGTTATTCACATTCATATTTTGCAAGTTTAGCATAAAGTGCTTCGTCAACAACAGCCTCAACCGAAAGTCCTTCGGCAACATATTCTTCATAAATGAGAGTGCCTTTGTTGCGGATTTCATTTGCAAGACCTGCCTGTGCAAACGGCAGAAGAATTTTTACTCTTTTCATTCTGACAGGAAGATTGTTCTCAATTGCATTAAGAAGTTCATCTATGCCCGTGCCGTTCTTTGCACTTATGCGAACACAGGCTTTAAAGTCCTGTGCAAGCGTTGTTTCATCGAGCAAATCGCACTTGTTGAGAACGGTTATAATCGGTGTGTCACCGCAGCCGAGGGATTCAAGCAAGTCGGTTGTAACCTGCATATGTGTTCTTGCCTCGTCACTTGATGCGTCACATACATTTAGAATAATATCCGACTGTGCCGCCTCTTCAAGGGTTGAGCGGAATGCTTCAACAAGGTGGTGCGGAAGTCTGCGAACAAGACCTACCGTGTCAATCATCATAACGGTTATACCGCTCGGAAGCTTCAACGCTCTTGAGGTGGGATCAAGCGTTGCAAAAAGCTTGTCCTGTGCAAGCACGCCTGCGTCCGTAAGACAGTTCATAAGAGTTGACTTGCCTGCGTTTGTGTAGCCGACAATCGCACAGGTTATTACACCGTCCTTTTTTCTGCGTGAACGCAACATCTGACGATGCTTTTCAAGGTCAGAAAGCTCTTCTTTCAGGCTTTCAATTCTTCTGCGGATATGTCGTCTGTCGGTTTCAAGCTTTGTTTCACCCGGACCTCTTGTGCCGATACCGCCGCCGAGTCTTGACATTGCGATACCTTTGCCCGTAAGTCTTGGGAGCATATATTTAAGCTGTGCAAGCTCAACCTGAAGCTTGCCCTCTTTTGACCTTGCTCTCTGGGCAAAAATATCGAGAATAAGCGTTGTTCGGTCAATTACTCTGACATCTGTTTCAGCCTCGATATTTTTAATCTGTGTCGGAGAAAGCTCGCTGTCGAACACAAGCAAATCTATCTCCTGTGATTCGCAGATTTCGGCAATCTCGGCAAGCTTGCCCGTGCCGACAAAAGTACCCTTTTCAATTTTTTGCAGATTCTGCGTTACCGACAAAACGGGATCTGCTCCCGCACTTTTTACAAGTTCAAAAAGTTCGTCAAGTGACGCCTGTGCGTCATATTCGCCCGTGTCAACACTGACGAGCAATGCACGGGTAATTTTTTCCTCATTACTTTTAAGCTCCATAAAATCCTCACTTGAATTTATTTATACTTTTGTCAAAACAGGTTTTCATATCCTCGTCCGTGATTTTTCGGATAGGCTTGCACGGATTTCCCACGGCTACACAGTCGGACGGAATATCCTTTACAACAACACTTCCGCCTCCGATTACAACATTACTCCCGATTGTGACGCCCGGCATGACCTGAACTCCTCCGCCAATCCACACATTGTCGCCGACGGTAATCGGATAGGCATATTCAAAGCCTGCGTTTCTTCTCGGATAATCAACAGGATGACCTGCCGTGTAAAATCCGCAGTTTGGTGCAACAAAAACATTGTCGCCGAATTTCACCTTTGCACAGTCGAGAATCACCATATTGTGGTTTGAATAGAAATTCTCACCGAGTTCGATATTGTAGCCGTAGTCGCACCAGAACGGAGCGGTGATGTAGAAATTTTCCTTTGTACTGCCGACAATTTTCTTTATAAGAATTTTTTGAGTCTCTTCATCTTCAAACTGAAGATTGTTGTACTCTCTGCAAAGATTTTTAACCGAACAGCGTTCATTACGAAGCTGTTTGTCACCCATTGCATTATACATCTGCGAATTAAGCATTTTTTCTTTTTCAGTCATAATTTTCTCCGTTAATAAATCACATAACAAAATTTACATAACAATGCTTATTATATTATAATTTCACCTTCAATACAAGTAAATTCGGAACAATTTTACTTTTCAGCTGTCAACAAAATCTATATTTTCAGAATCATAGGGAGGATAATGGGACAGCGGTCTTTTGTATAATATAGTTACATTGAAAATATCAATATAACTTGCAGGAAAACAATGAAATTATGAAATGCAGTTTTGTTTTTGAGGAGGAGTTTTTATGGAAGAAAAGAAGAAAACTTTCACATCAACCGAAGTAAAACGCAGATATAACGAAAAGGTTTACAGCCAGATTTCATTTTCTGCACCGAAAGACCTTGTTGAAGAATTTCGAAAACTTTGCAAAGAGATGGAAATTTCACAGGCAAGCGTTTTCAAAAGGTTTATTGGCGAATTTATTGAAAAGTACAGATAAGCAAAAAGCGGGTGAAGCAACACTTCATCCGCCTTGTTTTGCAGTTTGTTAAAGATTTTTAATCATCTTAATGTGTGGGCAATGCTCATCAAAATAGGTTTCACCCACCGACACATAGCCCTGCTTTTTATAAAAATTTTCAGCCTGAACCTGAGCCGAAACCGTGACGGCAGTACCGCCGATTTTTGCGATTTCGACCTCGCAGGCTTTCAAAATTTCAGCTCCGAGATTTTTCCCACGGTACTCTTTTTTTACGGCAACCCGTCCGACAATGTATTCGCCCTCGTTTTCTGACGGGAAGAATCTTCCCACAGCAACGGGATTATCGCCGTCAAACATTACAATGTGCGTTGCAATTTCGTCAATGCTGTCAAATTCATCCTTGAATCCCTGTTCTTCAATAAAAACAAGCGTTCTGATTTTGACCGCCTCATCGGGCAATTTGTCAAAACATTTTATCGTCATAAGAGCACCTCCGAAAAATCAATATTACCATTATAAATTTCTCCGCACTGAAAGTCAATAAACAACACGACTCAATTATCTTTATCAACAAAACAATCAGAAAATATTTGTACAGTTTGCTAATATAATTAAAAATTAAAATGCCGTATAATATTGATATACTTCTATTGATTGTAGGTTGATATCTATGTGGAACGAACTTCGTACACAGCATGAAATTGACAATTTCATGAAAGAAATTATCGGATTTCACGACAGTTGCATAAAAGAAATGAAATATTCAAGCGGGGCATATGTTGATAAAAACCTGTCAATGCTTCCCACAAATACAAAACGAACACTAACTGTTCTTATTCAGCGACAATTTGATGATATTTCCGCACTTGAACTTGAGTTTTCGGAACTTGAGTATATAAGAATGTACCCTGTAAATCCGGACTGTACCTGTGAAATATTGGACGCATCATTTTTCATAAAAGACGGTCTTATTTATTGGTGTGACAGCAATGATGTAAAAGATGATAATATAAACAATTATAAAGGTACAGTTATATGTTCAAAAAAAGTTCGTTGGAGAAATGCAAGCGAACTTATCGGTGAAAATGAATTTTATAGAAGTACAAATGAATAATACCAAATAACAGTTTAAAAGCAACGAAGTTTCCGCTCCGTTGCTTTTTTGTCAACCTATAAAATCGTTAAAAGATTTTTGTGCTATATCCGATACGATTCTCTGCATTTCACAACGGGAATTTGCGTTTCTCGCCCTGTCAATGCACCTGTCACGGTGCTTTTTCGGCATACTTGCAAAGGCAAGCATAGCGTCGGGATTTTCACCGAGTGCCATTGTAAAGCCAAGCGGCAAGTCCCATTTTTCACCGAGTTTTTCAGCATTTCTGTTCACCGTAATCACCCCTGTTTTAGTTTTTGCTCAGGGATTTGAGATACAACAGAGAATAATCGGAAATTAAAAATCTAAAATAAAATTACTTCTGCTCTGCAACAACTGCAAAGAACACAAGGTCAGAGTCGCTGTCATTGATAAGGCTGTGTGTATGACCTATCGGGCAATAGTGGCACATGCCTGCTTCAACCCTTTCATACTCGCCGTCCATAAGCACCTTGCCTGTTCCCTCAATGATGTAAAACATTTCGCAGTTGCCCTCGTGAGTGTGCAGTCCGATTGACGCACCGCTTTCAAGGCGACCGTGCATAATCATATTTCTGTCATCCGTAAATTTCTTTACGGCATATGCCTTTTCTCCGCCTTTAAAATTCGGCAAAATCTGTTCTTCCATATGTTTAAAATCAATAATCATATCTCGTGTCCTCCTGATTAAATTGAGATTTTAAAGTTCTTTATAATAAGGACAGATGTCCTCATAGTGACCGTCTTTCATCAAAAAGCCTTTCGGAATAACTCCGAGTTTTACAAAGCCAAGGCTTTCATAAAGTTTTCTTGCAGGTTTGTTGGTTCTCACAACAGCATTGAACTGCAAAATTTTGAAACCGTATTTTTTAGCACGCTCAAGGCAATCCGACACAAGCTTTCTGCCGACACCTTTTCCCCTTGCAGAAGAAGAAACTGCATAGCTTGCGTTGCAGATATGACCGCATCTGCCGACATTATTCGGATGGAGAATATACATTCCGAGAACCTCGCCGTTTTCATTGGTTGCAACGGGACAACAGGTTTGCTCTGCAAAAAACTTTTTTCCGCTTTCAAAATCAAGTTCTTCAGTCTGCGGAAAGGCAACTCCGTCCCTTACAACTTCATTCCATACGGAAATCATACCCTTAATATCATTTTCCCCGTATTCTCTCACGGTAATACTCATTTTCAGTCACCTCGGGTTAATTTTAGCACTATAAGTTAAAATTTTCAATCCAAACGGCTGAAATATTTACTATTTTTACCTTTTTAAAATTGCAAATTAATCTTGAAATTTGTCGAAAGATACTGTATAATCTATTTATAGAATTGAATAAGAATGATCTTATCAAGAGTGACTGAGGGGACAGGCCCTGTGAAGTCCGGCAACCTGCGTATGCAAGGTGCCAAATCCTGCGGTATTTACCGAAAGATGAGTAAACACGGCACCTTTCGGAAGAACGGTGCTTATTTTTTTGGAAGGAGTTTTCTAAATGGCTAAACATTTATTTACATCCGAGTCTGTAACGGAAGGTCATCCCGACAAAGTGTGTGACCAGATTTCCGACGCAGTTCTTGACGAAATCCTCTCTCAGGATAAAAACGCTCATGTTGCCTGTGAGGTTACGGCTACAACAGGTATGATTCATGTTATGGGTGAAATTTCAACCAATTGCTATGTTGACATCGCAGATGTTGCAAGAAAGGTTGTAAACAACATTGGTTACAACGACCCTAAATGCGGTTTTGACGGCAACACCTGTGCGGTTCTCACATCAATTGACGCACAGTCACCCGACATTGCAATGGGCGTAAACGAAAGCCTTGAGCTTAAAGACGGCGAAAGCGATACCGACAATCAGATTGGTGCAGGAGATCAGGGCATGATGTTCGGTTATGCGTGTGATGAAACACCCGAACTTATGCCGATGCCAATTTCTCTTGCCCACAAGCTTGCAAAACAGCTTACAAAGGTAAGAAAAGACGGCACTCTTTCATATCTCCGTCCCGACGGCAAAACTCAGGTTACTGTTGAATATGACGATGACAATATTATCGGCATTGACACGGTTGTAATTTCAACACAGCATGATGAAGATGTTACACTTGAGCAGATTAGAAAAGACCTTATTGAGTATGTTATTAAGCCGATTATTCCGGCTGAGCTTATGAACGAGAACACAAAGATTTTCGTAAATCCGACAGGCAGATTTGTAATCGGCGGTCCGGTCGGCGACTCAGGTCTTACAGGCAGAAAGATTATTGTTGACACCTACGGCGGATTTTCTCGTCACGGCGGCGGTGCATTCAGCGGTAAAGACCCGACAAAGGTTGACCGCAGTGCCGCTTACTACTCAAGATATATTGCAAAGAACATTGTTGCCGCCAAGCTTGCCAAGAAGTGCGAAATTCAGCTTGCATATGCAATCGGTGTTGCAAAGCCTGTTTCAATAATGGTTGATACATTCGGCACATCAAAATATTCAAACGAGGAACTGGCAAAGGCTGTTGAAAAGGTATTTGACTGCCGTCCGCAGTCTATCATCAGACAGCTCAAGCTCACGGAAACAAAGTATCTCCCACTTGCCGCTTACGGTCATATGGGCAGAGAAGAACTCGGTGTTGAATGGGAAAAGACAAATAAGGTTGACGAGCTTTTAAAGGCTGTCGGCTAATAGAATTAAATTTTTCGATAATTTCGGGAATAAGGCTTGTGTACAAACACAAATTCTTGTTCCCGATTTTTTTTATTTTTAAAAATATTGTTGATAAATTGTACAAACAATTACAATGCTACGCTCGGGCTTGATATGTTTTGTGGGCATTACAAACTATCTGCACGAATTGGGGACGGCGGCTCGCCGTGCAGGCGTCCGATGAACGCCCCTACCGGATTGTGGTATTCATAATTAACACAAAAATCCCGATTAACTTTTTACGGTTAATCGGGATTGTAATTTTTATACGGATATTATTTTTAATTCATAATCAGAATTAAACTTCTGCAATAACCTCAAGTTCAACAAGAACATCCTTTGGAAGCTGTTTTACTGCAACACAGCTTCTTGCGGGCTTTGATGTGAAATACTTGCCATAAACCTCATTGAAAGCACCGAAATCTTCCATATTTTTTAAGAAACAAACTGTCTTAACAGCTTTTTCAAGTGAACTGCCTGATGCCTCAAGAACATTTTTAAGGTTAGTGCAAACCTGTTCTGTCTGAGCCTCAATTGTTGCAGCCTCAACATTGCCTGTTGCAGGGTTAATTGCAATCTGACCTGATGTGAAAACAAGACCGTTTACCTTTACAGCCTGTGAATATGGACCGATAGCATCGGGAGCATTTTTAGTATAAACCTTTTCCATTATAATGACCTCCTGTCAATATATAAAAACTAAATTTAAAATTATCAATTACAAATTAAACAAGTCTAAAGCCTGCGTCAACAAGTGCATCGTGAATCTCTTTAATCTGATCAAAATCTCTTGTTTCAAGAACAACACGGAGGTAACAACCGTTTACATCCGTACCCTCTCCGCCTCTTTCGTGGTGGATAGAAATTACATTTGCACCCTTTTCTGCAATGATATTTGAAACGGCAACAAGCTGACCGGGCTTATCCTGAAGTTCAACGCAAACAGTCTGCTGTCTGCCTGTCATGAGAAGTCCACGCTTGATAACTCTTGAAAGGATTGTAACATCAATGTTACCTCCTGATACAACGCATACAACCTTCTTGCCCTTAACAGGAAGCTTGTTGAACATTACAGCAGCCAAAGGAGCTGCGCCTGCGCCCTCGGCAATCATCTTCTGTGACTCAATAAGCCTGAGAATTGCAGATGAAATTTCGTCATCACTTACCGTTACGATATCGTCAACATACTTCTTCACATATTCAAATGTATGCTCACCCGGTTCTTTAACCTGAATACCGTCGGCAATTGTAGAAACGCTGTCAAGATGAACAGGCTCGCCGTTCTTGATTGACTCAACCATAGAAGGAGCGCCCTCTGCCTGAACACCGTAAACCTTAATATTAGGATTAAGGCTCTTGATTGCACAGGCAACACCCGAAATAAGTCCGCCGCCGCCGATTGCACATACAACAGCGTCAACATCGGGCATTTCGTTCATAATTTCGATACCGATTGTACCCTGACCTGCAATAACATTTTCATCGTCAAACGGATGGATAAATGTATAGTTCTTTTCATCACGAAGTCTTAAAGCCTCGTTATAAGCGTCATCATAAACACCCGGAACCATACAAACCTCGGCTCCGTAGTTCTTAGTAGCCTCAACCTTTGAAATAGGTGCGCCGTCAGGCAGACAGATAAGCGACTTGATGCCGTACTTTGTAGCGGCAAGTGCAACACCCTGAGCGTGGTTGCCTGCAGAACAGGCAATAACACCTCTTGCCTTTTCTTCTTCGGTAAGCTGAGAAATCTTGTAACCTGAACCTCTTACCTTGAACGAACCTGTAATCTGAAGATTTTCGGGTTTGAGATAAACATCACAATCATCACAAATACCCCTTGCCTGAACGATATTAGTCTGTCTGATAACATCCTTCAAAACATATGATGCGTGATAGATTTTGTCTAATGTAAGCATACCAATTACTTCCTTTTCTATATGTATCCATTGCTTATTTTAATACAACAAAGCTTTAAAATCAAGTTTTTTTAGAATAAACAAAAGGAATTTTTGCAGGATTTTTTAAAGTCTTATTCATAATTCGCAAACAGAATATAAAATAATAATAACGAACAAATAAAAACACCTGCTTACAGGTGTAAACAGGCGTTTCTATGAAATTATGAAATTGGTATTAACTAATTGAATACTTACAGCCTAAGTTAAGCGAGTGATGCGCCAAGCTTTTTGCAAGCCTCAAGGGCGTCGTCATCGGGAGCATCGTTACAGATAACGCTTTCGCAAACAAGGTTTGCACCGTCACCCTTACAGGTGTCCTCCCAGTTTCTCATCCATTCGCCGTCACCCCAGCCGTATGAACCGAAGAGGGCAATGCTTTTGCCGTTCAATGCACCTTCACATTCATTGAAAACAGGCTCAAATTCGCTGTCTTCAAGAACCTCCGCACCCATTGCGGGGCAACCGAATGCAATGCCGTCAAAATCGGCAATCGATGAAGAATCAAAATCGTTTACATTTGCAAGAGTAACTTCTGCGCCTGCGGACTTTGCACCCTCGGCAACGGCTTCTGCCATCTGCTCCGTGTTGCCTGTACCGCTCCAGAATACTACTGCTACTTTACTCATATTATATACTCACCTTTCAGTTTTTGTACTTGATTACACTTTAAGTCAGTTACACGCAACCGTCAGCTTTTGAATCGGTGTACCCTGTAACCACTTAGAGTAATAGATGTCAGAACATTTTTTGAATTTGGCAAATTCTTTGACTGCTTTTTCTTCATTACCGTAAACCTTCCAGCAGCCTGAATATTTACAGCAATTTCCTTTATGAAGAATAAAGCCGCGGACATCTTCGGGAGGATAACCGAGGAACAGTCCGATTTCGTGCGGGAACTCGGTTGAGTCTTTAAGTCGGTGGCGAAGCTCCCTTATACAGCGTGCGGCATCGTGTGAATGATACCCCTGCGATTCAAGCAGATTACACGCATATTTATCGGACAAATCAACAGCAAGCTTGGACGGGCGAAAAATATAGATTAAAGCCTTTCCGTTGCTGAATTTCAGTGGCAAAACTTTTATTCCCTTTTTGCAGAACATTTTATTCAGCCTTCTTACATCACATTCGCACTCAAGCCGTGACGAGTACGGACAGTTAAAAAGGTTAGCCGTTTTTATTCCTGCAAGCGTTGGGGAACAATGCTTGATAATTAAATCCTCTGACATCTTTTCCTCTAAATAATTGAATGAATGATTTGAATAGAGTTGAATTGAATAAATACACCACAGTGATTATCCGATAACTGTTTTATAGTTAGCTTTTGCTAACTTGATTCCATAAGCAAGACTCATTTGTTGTCTTTATCTTACAGTTAATAATATACCATCGGTCAATATTATTATCGGCTCTCAAAAGGTTTTCTATGCTCCAAACGGACAGGTAATTTTTGCAAAATTTTAGGGACAGCAAACGCTGTCCCTGAAAGGAGAAGAGATATTATGAATAATTACCCGGCAAAGTAATCATCAAATATTCTGCGGATATTTCCGCAGTCCGTCGAAAATAATAATAGGCGTATCTTTTCGACAATGTTATTATAGCACCTTACAAAGTCTTTTTACTGCTCTTTACGGACATATAAGGCTCTGTTCAGACGAGCGATTTTCTGTACTCATTCGGCGACTTGTTCATCACCCTTCTGAAAGCACCCGCAAACTTACTGCCGTTATTGTAGCCGACAATTCCTGCAATTTCAAGCACGCTTTTGTCGGTGTTTTTCAAAAGCGAGGCGGCTTTTTGCATCTTACAGTTCGTTATGTAGCTGTTAATCGTGTCGCCGTAGACACCCTTAAAACAGATCTTGAGAGAAGTCGAAGAGATGCCGAGCATATCGGCAAGCTCTGTAATTGTTATATGCTCATCAAGGTGAGCAAGCAGATATTTTTTTGCCTCTTTTGCGGCGGTAACCTGTGAGCGTGAAAAATACCGTCTTTCCTCACTCTCTCCCTTGTAATCAAGACCGCTCAAAAACAAAAGAAGTTCAAGCACCTTAACCTTGTGATAACCCTTTCGGATATTTTCGGGAACGGAATAGAGTTCCGAAAAAATATGCTCAATGCTGATATTTTCACGCATAATTGAGTACGGCTTTTCGGAACAGAATTTCATTTCAAGCTCTTCGGGGCTGACAAAAACATCGTCAAGAATACACGAAAAGCACCTTGGCACACGGTTCATATCAATTGCAACCGACACACCGTGGTAATGGCTCAGCGGACAATACCTGTGTCGGATGTTTTCCGTGTTCTTCTGTATCGACAAATCACCCGACGCAAGGTAAAGATATTCGCCGTTTTTGTATTCAAACTCAATTCTGCCCTCCTGACAATGCGTGATGATGAGCATTTCTCTTCCCTTTGCAAGATCAATGTCACAACTTTGCATATGAACATCGTAATACACAAGCTCAATGCCTGAAAACACAGGATACACGGTGACCTCGCAATCGCCCGTGCTGTCCTGTGAACGGTATATGCTGAACGATTCGCAGTGTTCAACAGTCTGTATCATACCGTATGGGTTGTCAATTTTCTGCAATACTGCCATAAGGTTGCCTCTCTTCTCCTAAAAGACCTTATTCCACCTTCATAACGGTGTATGCGCCTATATCGTTAACTGTCTTTTTGAGGACTTTATCCTCAATTTCTCTTTTCATTCTGACCGTAACCCTACCGGAAGAAACATCGGCTTCCGCCCACACACCGTCAATTGAATTGAGTGCGTTTTCTACTCTTGCGGAACAGTTTTTACAGACCATTCCGTCAACAACAAGAGTTTTTTCATAGGGATAATGTGACTTATCCTTATCGGCAACCTTGTTTTTCTTAACGCTTTCGTCACTTGCACCGCAACATCCGCTTGCAAGTTTCTTCTTGTAACTTCTGATTACGAGAACTACAAACGCAATGAATGCCACGGCAAGCAATCCGTAAAAAACATACTCCATATTTATCTCTCCTTTTATTTTTTAGGTTTTAATCGTCACTCTTTAAAGCCTGTGAGAGTTTGATTTTATTAATTTTCTTTTGAAGAATAAAGTATATAATTGCATAGCAGATAATGCCGATTACTGCCATTTCAATAAATACATACCACGGTACAACATATGGCAACCAACCCTTCATTTCAAACATAAAGTAGTGGTACAAGCCTGCAAAAACATAGTATATCAACGGAACACTCACAAGGATTGCACCTATTGTCACAACCGTTGTTGCACGGTTATACAGCTTGCTCGCCTCTCTGTTTGAATAGCCGAGAATTTTCAGCATTGAAATATTCTGCTCATTCTTTTCAATAACAAGCTTTGAAAGCAGATACATAAGGATAATGTAAATCAGAACCGAAAAACCTACAAGAAGTGTGAACGACATACCCATTGAATCGTCAAGCTGATCCGTTACGGTTGTAAGGTCTTTCTGAGTGATTGTTGTTGCAATGTACTTGTCGTCAATATCTTTAAGTTTTTCGTTGCTGAAATAGCCTGTAAAATATCCGTCATCCTTATCAAAAACATCGTTAAAGTTATCGTTTGTCATAAACACACATAGTGACGCAGGATAGTAGTAACTACCAACAATTTTGAATGTGTATTTATTCTCACCGTACTTATCCTTCAAAGTAACCCTGTCGCCTACTTTAAGGCTGTATTTTTCAAGATAGCCCTGTGATGCGACAACTTCATTTTTCTTTTCAGGAACATTAACCTTTGAAAGATACTCCGAATCTTCCTCAATGCCATAGGCTGAAATTTCTTCATCAGATGATTCATAGAGAGTCGTCATACAGAACTTTTCAGCCGCATCACTGCTTGTTTCAACGGGAGCTTTCAGAACATACTGATAATCCGCAATCATATTGTTGACAACCTCTGTTTTGTAGTTTGAAAGCAACGGATTGAGTGCAAGACCAAAGAATAACAACAGACCCGCGAACATAATTCCGAACACCATAATTATGTATGACGGAATGTTCTGGAGAATAATTCTCAGACGGAAACGGGTAAGAAATCTGAAATTCGGAAGCTTTGCCGCCTTTTTCTTTTTCTTCATATGGAAGTCGTGTCTGAGGAACTGGAGCGGAGGCAACCTCAATGCCTTTGCAATTACAAACAGACTGATAAGTGTAATTATGATACATGGAATCACCGTTGTGAGTATGAACGCATCACCGTTCCACAAGGTCTGATAAGGCGGCAGACTGTAGCTGTGATAATACATATTCATCACAACATTTTTCATAGCCGTATAACCGAGAATATTGCCTATTACAGCCGCCGTAAAAGTTACAAGTGTGGGAACAACAAGGTAATGTCTTGTAAGCTCTCCCCTTGTGTAGCCCGACGCTCTGAGTGTACCGATTACCGAGGCTTCCTGTTCGACAGTGTCACGGCTTGTGATTGCAAATATAAAGCCGAATACAATGATAAGAACATAAAGCAATGTAAGCATCATAGTTTTGTCACTGCCGATATCGTCACCGCTGAACATAATAGCCTGATTGTCGGCACGCTTTACAAAATCTGTGAGCATTCCTGTTTTAACAAGCTCTTCCTTCACATCATCGCCCAGATCATTTTTCCTGCTGTCTGAAAGATTTTTATCATTGTCAATCCACGAGTAGCAATAAGTGTAGCTGTCATCGGCAATTTCGTCAAAATCGGCATCTGTGACAACCGCAACAGAAAACTTGTTTGCATCAAACATCATATCCGTGTTGTTCTTGAAAAGCGATGTATAATCCGAAAATGCGACCGTTGCGGAAACTGTCATATCCTTGTCGGCAACCTTTATCTTGTCACCTATCTTGATATCGTTATTAGCCGCATAAAGTCTGTCGATTGCAATTTCGCCGTTCTTTTCGGGAAGATTGCCATCAAAAACAGAAATCTTATTAAAATCTGTACGATTTTTGAATAATCTGAAAGTATTGCCGTTGTCAAGGTCTTTATTTACATAAAAATTCTTGTAGAGTTTTACGCCGAGGTTTTCAACATTTTCTTTTGTTTTGTCGTCAATTTCTGTGGCAAGGCAAAAGTGACCGTCCTCAACATTGTACTTTTCAAAAGAATTGTCAAAGGCGGATTTCATGCTGTCCCCTGCGACAAGAAAGCCTGAAATAAATCCGATGCTTAAAATCAGAAAGAGGAAAAGTGCAATGTATTTTCCCAAATCGTTTTTTATTTCTCTGGGTATTCGTTTTGTAAGAGGATTTCTCATAACGCACCTCCTACCAGTCAAGCTCTTGTGCCGGAGTTTTTTCCGTATTGACAATATCGTGTCTTATCTGACCGTCACGGAGTTTTATAACTCTGTCTGCCATATTTTTAATAGCGTCATTGTGAGTTACAAGTACAACGGTGTTACCGTACTTTTTATTTACATCTTCAATCAGCTTGAGAATTTCTTTTGAAGTTTTGTAGTCAAGAGCGCCTGTAGGTTCATCACACAAGAGCAAGTCGGGATTTTTCACGATTGCTCTGCCGATTGATGTTCTCTGCTGTTGACCCCCCGAAAGCTGATTCGGGATTTTGTTTCTGTGTTCATAGAGTCCGAGCGTTTTCATCAAATCGTCAACATTCAGGGGATTGTCGCTGAGATATGCACCCACTTCAATATTTTCCCTTACAGTAAGGTTTGGAATGAGGTTGTAGGACTGAAAAACATAACCGAGGTGCTTTCTTCTGTAGAGTGAAAGCTGTTTTTCGTTCATATTTTCAACTGTATCGCCGTTGATTGAGATACTGCCCTCCTCGGCAGTTTCAATACCGCCGATAATGTTAAGAAGTGTTGATTTGCCCGAACCTGACGGACCGAGTAAAACACAGATACTGCCCTTTTCAATATTGCAGTTTATGCCTTTGAGAACCTCCGTCCTGTTCTCACCTGTGCCGAAGAATTTGTGAATATTTTTGATTTCAAGATACATTTCGTATCACCTCTCATTATTTTTAACAATTCAGAATAGTTCTGAATACACATTACTCATATAATTTCTTCAACACCGAATTCATAATTTCAATAACAAACAAAAAAGGGTGCAGCTTTTTGGACTGCACCCCTGCAAAACATTTACCTATGATTATGGCAGTCACCGCGGCACGCACAGTGCGCACAGTTTGCACCGCAGGAGGATTTGCCCTCTTTTTTGTCTTTTACCATACGGAAAACCACAAAAGCAATCACGGCAATAACTATCAATGCAACAATGATTGTGCCGATATTAGCCGCTAACCATTCCAACATATTTATTCCTCCCATGTTAATCAATAAATTTATTACTTCTTAGCCGGCTTAACCTTAAGAGTTGTAGCCTCTTTGTAAGGTCTTACAAGCATATAAATCATAAATGCAAATACTGCAACGGCAAAGATAAGACCGATTACATTAAGACCGCCTGCAAAGATTGAACCAAACTGGAATACCATAAATGCAATTACATAAGCAAACAAGCACTGATAACCGACTGCGAACCAGAACCACTTGATGTTGTTCATTTCTCTCTTGATAGCACCCATAGCGGCAAAGCAAGGAGCACAGAGAAGGTTGAAGAGGAGGAATGAGAAACCGCTGAGGCCTGTGAATGCAGCACCGATTTCCGTCCATCCGCCCGGATAAAGGATACCCATTGTGCCAACGATGTTTTCCTTAGCAACAAGACCTGTGATAGATGCAACGGTTGCCTGCCAATTGCCCCAGCCGAGCGGTGCAAAAATCCATGCCAGACCGTTACCGATTGCGGCAAGAATTGAGTTTCCGATTTCGTCCTCACCGAGCATACGGAATGTACCGTCAACAAATCCGAAGTATGTTGTGAACCAAACAAGGATTGTTGAAAGGAGAATGATTGTACCTGCCTTCTTGATGAATGACCAGCCACGCTCCCACATTGAACGGAGAAGGTTGCCTACTGTCGGAAGATGATAAGCCGGAAGCTCCATTACAAACGGAGCGGGATCGCCTGAGAACATCTTTGTCTTTTTAAGCATAATGCCTGAAACTACGATTGCAGCCATACCGATGAAGTAAGCCGATGTTGCAATCCACGGTGAACCACCGAAGATAGCGCCTGCAATCATAGCGATGAACGGCTGTTTAGCACCGCAGGGAATGAATGTTGTTGTCATAATAGTCATACGGCGGTCACGCTCATTCTCGATTGTACGGGACGCCATGATACCCGGAACACCGCAGCCTGTGCCGACAAGCATTGGGATAAACGACTTACCAGAAAGACCGAACTTACGGAAGATACGGTCGAGTACGAATGCGATACGAGCCATATAACCACAGCTTTCGAGGAAAGCAAGGAGAATAAAGAGTACGAGCATCTGCGGAACAAAGCCGAGAACCGCACCTACGCCGGCTACGATACCGTCAAGGATAAGACCGTTGAGCCAGTCTGCACAGTTGATTGCGTCAAGACCGTTGCCGATAAGAACAGGAATACCGGGAACCCAGATTCCGTATGTTGCGGCATCGGGAGCGCCGTAACCCTCTTTATAATCTGTGTTGAGGTAGTTTGAAACAGCCTCTTCAAGAGCAGATTTCTTAGTATCGGGAGTTTCTGTAATTTCAAGAGTTTCTTCATCCTGAACAGAATATGTAACACTTGCGTCTGAAGGTGTGAGATTTACAAGCTCTGTAAGAGCGGCCTTAGCGGCATCTTCGGAATAATTTTCAGATTCAAGGTCAATCGCTTCTGCAATGTCATCATTACCGTACTGAGCATTGAACGCCTCGATAATTGCATCTGAATCGCCGTAGGTTTCTTCAGCCTCGGCAGCCTGTGATGAACCGATACCGAAAAGGTGCCAGCCGTCACCGAAAAGACCGTCATTTGCCCAGTCCGTTGCGGCAGTACCTACTGTCTGCATCGAGATGTAGTAAACAAGGAACATAATAACCGCAAAAATCGGAAGACCGAGCCAACGGTTGGTTACAACCTTATCAATCTTGTCCGATGTTGTAAGCTTACCCTTGTTTTTCTTCTTATAACAGCTCTTGATGATTGAGGCAATGTAGATGTATCTCTCATTAGTGATGATACTCTCTGCGTCATCATCAAGCTCTTTTTCAGCCGCCTGAATATCTTTTTCAATGTGGTCAATAACATTCTGCGGAATGTCAAGCTTTGCAAGAACCTTGTCGTCACGCTCAAAAATTTTGATAGCGTACCAACGCTGCTGTTCCTCGGGCATATTGTGAACAGCCGCCTCTTCAATATGAGCGATTGCGTGTTCAACAACACCGTTAAAGCTATGCATAGGAATTGTCTTTGTTGAGCCTGCGGCTTTGATTGCTTCCTCGGCTGCTTCCATAATGCCTGTGCCTTTAAGAGCCGAAATTTCAACAACCTTACAACCAAGCTGTCTTGAAAGCTCATCAATGTTGATTGAATCGCCGTTCTTCTTAACGAGATCAATCATATTGATTGCCACAACAACAGGGATACCGAGTTCTGTAAGCTGTGTTGTGAGGTAAAGGTTTCTTTCAAGGTTAGTACCGTCAATAAGGTTGAGAATCGCATCGGGGCGTTCACCGACAAGATAGTTACGGGCAACAACCTCTTCAAGAGTATAAGGTGAAAGTGAATAGATACCGGGCAAGTCCATGATTGTAACATCCTTGTGCTTTTTGAGCTTACCCTCTTTTTTCTCAACAGTTACGCCGGGCCAGTTACCGACAAACTGGTTGGAACC
>CAJMRT010000014.1 GCA_905215855.1 uncultured bacterium | reverse complement strand
CCTCAGTGCAGTGTTATGGCATAGCATTACGCAAGCTGAATAAAATTCAGCCGAAAGATGCGCTGAATGAATAATCTTTAAAATATAATGCAGCAATATTATGGGTTAGATAAATCAGGCAATTTTCGCTAAATGTAATAAAAGTGTAATAAATACAGTATAAATGTTGAATTACATATAAATTCAATTATAATTATATGTACGGATAATATACATAACAGGAGTTTAGCGATGAAGTTAACGAATATAAATTTTCTTGCAAAAGCAAATGCCAAGATAAATAAAAATGAAAAGGGAATAAAAATTATTTCTGCATTGCTTGTAATATCAATAACCTTGATTTCGGCATTTTCAATTACCGTCACAAAAGCTGTAAATGAGTATAAAGAGGATTATCGTGCAAGAACACTTGAGGTTGACCCTTGGTTAAGCGAACTTGACGATAATGTTATAGAAAGTATTAAAAATACTGAGCATGTAGTTGATATTTTTCCTCTTGAAGGAATCAGAAATGAAGCTTTTAATATTGTTCAGTCCTCGGATGAGAACTTACAAAAAATGATTGATCAAGAGAAAAATAATTATTTAAATATTTGGTCATTGTTTAAAAATGAAAAACGAAGTGTTATTGCCGGAAAAACTCTTGATGAATCCCCTGTGTTAAGCTGTGTTGTTCCGAGTGATTTTTATCCTTTTGAGGTTGAGGATGAAAATAAAAAGCCTGATTATATTGACGGGGAAAGTCTTATAGGAAAAACGATAACCGTAAAAGCGATTAATAATATGCTAATTCAACCTTATAATATTGATGGTTCATCAGAAAGCGGTTCACTTGAATTGCCTGCAATTGAATATAAATTAAAGGTAGTGGGTACTTATTATCTGTCACCGACCGAAACAGGCTATTATGATTCGATTTATATTTCAGAGGAAACAGCTACGAAAATATTAGATGACGCACTTACAAAAGGCGGATATTCAAAAGATAACGAAACCACTGTCGGCAAGTGGTGGAATGATTTATCGCTGAGGACTCACTATGTTGTTGTTGATGATTTTGAAAATATTGAATCGGTATATAACGCACTCACCGATATGAATGTATGCTGTGCCGATGACTCCGAACTCGGAATACAGGACAGCATAGTAAACGTTTCAAATATATTCAGCTTTGCAAGCGTATTTCTTATTATTTCAACAGTGTTGCTTTCTGTGATTATGATTATACAATCAACAGTAAACGCACTTTCACTTCGTAAATCCGATATAGGCTTGCTCAAAGCGATAGGTTATAAAAACAGTCAGATATTTGCCTGCCTTTACTGCGAACAGCTTAGAGTTACATTTACCGGATTTGCGGTTGGAACAATTATTTCGATTATAGTTACGGCTGTTTCAAATCTTTTCTTTGCAAACAGAAATTTCATAGACCGTCTGTACATTATCAATTGGGGAACTTTCGGAATCCTGCTTGCAATTTCGTTTTTGATAGTGACCGTTGTTCCGCTGATATGTCAGCTCATAGCATTACGCAAGCTGAATAAAATTCAGCCCAAAGACGCAATGAATGAATAATTTTGAGGGTGAAATAATGAAATCAATAGAATTAAAAAATGTTTCTAAAATATACAATAACAAAGTAACCGCCGTGGATAATGTATCGTTTACATTGTCAGAGGGCGAATTTGTTGCTGTTATGGGACAGTCGGGCAGCGGAAAAAGCACTCTGCTCCAAATGGCAGGTTTGCTTGACAACTGCACCTCAGGTCAGATTTTGATTAACGGCAAAGATGTGTCGTCACTCGGCAAAAACGAACTTGCCGACACAAGAATGAATTCACTCGGATTTGTCTTTCAGGCATTTCATCTCAATCCGCATCTCAAAGTTTTTGAAAATATAATGGTTCCAATGCTCATAAACGACCATTTCAAAAACAGAGCCGAAATGAAAGAAACTGCCGAATTGCTTGTGCAGAAAGTCGGTCTTACACACCGCATTGACCACTATCCGAGGGAACTTTCAGGCGGTGAACAGCAGAGAACCGCCATTGCAAGAGCACTTGCCAATAATCCCGACTTTATCCTTGCCGATGAACCTACAGGCAACCTTGACAGCAAAAACGAACTTATGATTTTTGAAGAGTTGAAAAAACTTACAGAGCTTGGCAAGGGCGTTCTTGTTGTCAGCCATAATGATGCCGTAACCGATTTTGCAGACAGAATTTGCGTTATGAAAGACGGCGTTTTAGAGGAAAATTAAAATGAAAAATAAAAAACTCGGTATGCTTGTTAAAGCCTCAATTCTTTCACGAAAAGGTGCAACAATATTTTTTTGTTGCTTTATGGTTATTGCAACCGTTCTCGTTCTTGTATCGGCAGGAGCGGTTATACCACTGAAAAATAATATTGACCAAAACATAAATAATCATATTCTTAACAGAGAGTTGAATTTTGAGATAAACGAAAATACTCCTCAAAATGAAATTGACGATACAATTTCAAGCATAAAAAGCATTGAACACATAACGAGTGTTTATAATGTGCCGGCTGAACTCGAAATGTCTGAAACCTCGGGAGTGCTGTTTTCAGCTTACACACTAAGTTATGTTCACGAGGGGTATAACCTTAAAATAACAAGCGGAAGAGCTTTCAAAGAGAATGAAGAAAATGTTGCAGTTGTTCCCGAAGTTTTAAAGGATTTTAACAGCGAAAGTCAACGAATCAATAAAATTGACGGCAAAACGCTTGTCGGCAAAAATCTTGTTTTCGCTGATGAATCGGGCAAGGAACATAAGCTTAAAATTGTCGGAGTGTATAACACATCTGACCCGATTTTTACAGGCAATCAAATTCTTATTCCACGCAACAGTTTGATTGAGTTCAATAATGAAGTTATTGCAAATGCCAAAGGTGCGACTTCAATAACTTCCGATAAGGCTTATAAAATTCTCGTTGATGATGCAAAAAATCTTCAAAGTGTACAATCCGAGGTTTCCTCATATTGCGAACCGTATACAATGGATTTGAACTTTGATTCTCAGTCGTACAATATCGCACTCATAATCATTATGGGTTCAATTGTATTTTTTGCATTGTTCGTAATTGCGGGACAGTATATGTTCGTCAAGAGTAATATAAGCAGACGAACCGAAGAACTTGCTTTGTATCGCTCACTCGGTTACAAGTCTAACCAACTTTTCTATATAATATTTGCGGAATATTTCCTTATCGGAATAATATCAATTGCAGTCGGTGCAATTTTGACTGTATTACTCGATATATTACTTATAAATCCGTACCTTATGAATCTTGTGGGCAATACAATAATGGAAATGACCGTGAATGTTTCGGCTGTTTATGTACTGCTGTTCCTCGTGATTTATTTGATTGTACTTGCAATCGTCAGCATTTGGGCAGTAAAACGCTCTGAAAAAACGGATTTAAGCGTGTTGCTTAGAGAAAGATAATTCTATAGCAGAAATAAAACTCCATATTATTATTTAAAGCAGAAATTCTGAAATAATTCGGGATTTCTGCTTTTTTAAATTTCATTTAAAGTTTGTAAATTATTATATAGCCACAGTAAAGAAAAGGTAAAGACAGGGAGGTCTTACAATGGGCGTTAAAAATATATTCAAGCGTTACGAACTTAAATTTATGCTGACAACACAGCAGTACATTAACAATCCGAAACCTATAAAAACATGAAGCCCCCACACATTTTCGTGTAGGGGCGGTTTTCTTAAACAAAGAAATTGTCCTTATAATTAATATCTTTCTCCGACAGCAACAATGACACTTCTGCCTGCCATATTAATTCGTTTGTCATAGAGAATAACATTTCTGTCCTCAAGGATTACATCCTGAGGCTCGTTGCCTGTGTTTACATAAAGCTTCCAGTGGTATCCTTCGGGAAGGTCGGGAAGCTCAACATTTACATAATCCCAATAAGCATTGACGCCAAAGTAAACAAACTCGTCAAGTCCCTGTTGTTTAAGACTTGCACCGGCGTACATAACGCCAATCATTCTTGTATCATCGTAATACTTGGCACTCCACGCAACATTTGAATGGATGCTGACAGGCGGATAACTGCATGTTGCCTTGCCTCTGCTGTCTGTAATAATATGGAATCTCTTTCTGAAAGCAATCATATATTTAAAAAATTCAAATACATCCTTATGCTTTTCTTTTCTTGTCCAGTCAAGCCATGAGATAATGTTGTCCTGACAGTAAGCGTTGTTGTTGCCGAACTGAGTGTTGCAAAATTCATCGCCTGCAAGGAAAAGAGCAGGACCCTGACTGCACATAAGAGTTGCAAAGGCATTTTTAACCATTTTTATACGAAGATTGTTAATGTTGTAATCATCGGTTTCGCCCTCTGCACCGCAGTTCCAGCTGTTGTTGTCATTAGCGCCGTCAGTATTGTTCCAGCCGTTTTCAAGATTGTGCTTTTCGTTGTATGAATACATATCATAAAGAGTAAATCCGTCATGACAGGTAAGAAAGTTTACCGACGCATTGTAGCCTCTGTAGGTAGGGTCATACAAATCCCTTGAGCCGGTAATTCTCTGAGCCGCATCCCATGCAAGATGGCTGTCGCCTTTAAGAAATTTTCTGAGGTCGTCACGGTATCTTCCGTTCCATTCAGCCCATCTGTTCCATGACGGGAAACTGCCGACCTGATAAAGTCCGCCTGCGTCCCATGCCTCCGCAATAAGCTTTACTCCGCCGAGAATCGGATCAAACGCAAGGCTTTTGAGAAGCGGAGGCTTATCCATAGGAGTACCGTCCTCGTTTCTTCCCAAAATCGACGCAAGGTCAAAACGGAAACCGTCAATGCGGTATTCTGTTACCCAATAACGCAGACAGTCAAGTATAAATTGCTGCACAATCGGCTGATTGCAGTTGAGAACATTGCCGCAGCCGCTGAAATTGTAATACTTTCCGTCCGGAGTGAGCATATAATAAATGTTGTTGTCAATGCCCTTGAACGAGAAATACGGTCCCATTTCATTGCCCTCTGCCGTGTGGTTGAACACAACATCAAGGATAACTTCAATTCCGTTTTCGTGAAGCTCACGAACAAGCTGTTTAAGCTCTCTGCCTTCGTGATGATGCTCGTGGTCGCTCTCATAGCTTGTGTTCGGAGCAAAAAAACATACGGTGTTATAGCCCCAGTAATCGTAGAGCTGACGCCCGTCATAATTACGATATGAGCCCATTTCGTCAAACTCAAAAATAGGCATCATTTCAACGGCATTGATGCCCAGTTCTTTAAGATAGGGGATTTTTTCACGGATACCTGCGAATGTGCCTTTGTTTTTAACGCCTGAGGAGCCGTCCTGAGTAAAGCCTCTTACATGCATTTCATAAATAATAAGCTCTTCAAACGGAAGCTTCGGCTGAGTGCAGTTGCCCCAGTCATAGTCGCTGTTTACAACTCTTGCCTTATAAACACCCTCATGCTCCTGTTTTTTACCCCAGCCGCTCTGACCGATTACAGCCTTTGCGTATGGGTCAAGAATGTATTTCTTTTTATCAAAAATAATGCCTTTTTCGGGTTCATACGGACCGTCAAAGGAATATGCATACTCAAAATCAACCTCATCAAGACCGAACACGAGCATTGAATAGGTGTTGCCGATTTTGTAAGAATCCGGAAATCTGAGCCTTGCATACGGAATTTTTGCATAAGGTCTGAATAAAAGCAATGTACACTCAACGGCATAAACCGAATGAATAGTAAAGTTTACACCGCCGGAAACGGTTGTTGCACCGTTTAAAAGGAAGTTGCCGGGTCTGACATCGAAACCACCTACATTATCGGTTGGCTTTAAATCCCTCAACATAATATTTAATCCCCCTAAGTTATTCTCAAAAAAACAAAAATTCAGTCATAACACAACATATGTCTATTTTATCATATTATGTGATTTATTCAACACACTATTTGCAAAAAATATAGTCAAATCTTGTCACCACGATTAAAAAGCAGTATTTTTACACAAAAAAAGACCGGAATAAAAAATATATTCGGTCTTTTTAATCATTTGCTTACGCTTATTGTCAACCTATAAAAGTAAATCTGTCTGTTTTTCTGCCGTTAACATCAACTTTTTCGGCAAACATTTCGACAGGTCTTGCCCACACTTCACTTGTGTCGTGAATATTTCTGTAAATTACAAGCTTTTCGCCTGTTTCGCTGTGGGTTGCAAAGTTGATAACCTCATACTCGCCGCCCTTGAAATGTAGGTAAATACCCGGCTTGATTTCTTTTGTCGTATTTTCGGCATTGTCCGAATTGCTTTCACAGCAATTTTCTGTTTTAACAGCTTTAACTGAAGCTTCTTCATTTGAAGGAGCTTCGTCAATTTCAGCTGCCGTGCATTTTGTATTGTCTGCATTGAAATCAACCCTGAAGCTTCCGTCATTAACAACAAGAATCCTTGACTGATACGGCTGCATTTCAATTTCATAGTAACCGTTTACATCAATAACTTCGTTGCCGTTGAGAACATCGGTAAGCTTTGCGTTGCAGCCTGTGTCAAAACCGATTCTTTCAACACGGTCTGTAAGGTTGAATGCAACAAAAACAGTCTGATTGTCGGTTTTTCTTCTGTATACAAGCTTTTCATTCTGAATATTTATGTTTTCAAAATCGCCGTACTTGAGAGCTTCGAGTGCAAGTCTTACTACACCGAGTTTTTTGATATGCTCAAGAAGTTCATAGTTCGGATTCGGGATGGAATCAAGGTCAAGACAGGGACGAAGCTCATAATCGCTGTAGGCAGTTCTCATACCCTCAATGCCGAATTCACTTCCGTAGTAAATTGACGGTACTCCGGGCATTGTATACATCATTGTGTAAACATTGTTGAGATGATTTTTGTCCTTGAGCATACTTGCAACACGGTTTACATCGTGGTTATCAACGAAATTATATGTGTAGATATTTCTGTAAATACCGCCGTTAGCAAACTGTCTGTTTAGAGAATGAGCAATTTCAAAATAGTTGTGGTCATTATGGCTTGAATAAATGCCTTTGTAGCATTCGTAGTTTGTAACCGAGTCAAGCACATCGGGATTTGCCCAATGATTGTAATCGCCGTGGGTAATCTCGCCGTAGAGCCAGAAATCGGACTTTTTCTCTTTGCAAACATTTTTTAATTTCTTGAAAAATTCAATGTCAACGCAGTCAGCCGCATCAAGGCGAAGTCCGTCAATATCAAACTCATCAATCCAAAATCTTGCACAGTCAAGAAGATAGTTTACTACCTCGTCATTGCGGAGATTAAGCTTTACAAGGTCGTAGTAACCTGCCCAGCCCTCATAGCTGAAACCGTCATTATACGGGCTGTTGTTCCAAAAGTTTATATTTTCAAACCAAGACGCATATTTTGAGTTTTCACGGTTCTGCTGAACATCTTTGAAGGCAAAGAAATCTCTTCCCACATGATTAAAAACGCCGTCAAGCATAATTTTGATGCCGTTATCGTGAAGTGTTTTGCAAATTTTTTTGAAAGATTCGTTGTCACCGAGCCGACAGTCGATTTTTTTATAATCAATAGTATCATAGCCGTGTTTTGAACTTTCAAAAACAGGGTTGAAAACAAGTGCGTTTACCGACATTGATTTCATATGGTCAATCCAGCCGTAAATTTTGTCAAGTCTGTATTCCTGTTTGAAATCATTCTCCTTTGGTGCTCCGCAAAAACCGAGCGGATAAATATTGTAAATTACGGATTCATTTATATATCCCATTATATTGTCTCCTTTTTGCATAGAATAAAGCAATGTACGAATGCAGTATTTTGTGTACATTAGTCATAATTATAACACTAAAATTTCTATTGTGCAACTGAATAATTTGTGTTACAATGTAACATATGATGATTTAAAAATGATTTTAAAAAATCTCGGAGGAACAAAATGCTCAAAATACCCGAAAATAAAACAAGAAAAAAATTAAGAATCACGCTCTGCATACTGTACCTTGTTCAGATTATTCTCTGTGCATTGCCGTATTTTCAGTACATCGACTATGACAAGAATGTTCTTCATTCATATTCCGTTCTCGATATTATGGCTGTGTGGGGAAGCGATGTGTCATCTGCTCAGGGACAGGCAGTGTTCCATTACTCACTATTTATGCCGATTTTCTTCATCATTCCGATTGCAGGATTTTTCTTCTGCGCACTCGATAAGGAACGCAATATGAAGAATGTTGCATCAATTATTTGTTGCTTGCTCGGAGTTCTTTCAATTCTCCTGATGGTAAGCTACGCACTCAGCCTTGCATCACTCATTGCATTGCTTTTGTACATTCTCATCTGTTTCCTTACAACGCTTTCAATCTTTGCAAGATTTACCGACAAAGATGCAACAAAAGCACCAATTAAGCAGAAAAACACCGACCCTAACAGGGAAGTGTAGGAAAGTTAAAAAGTAAAAGTTAATAGTTAAGAGTTATGGTCGGGAAGACAGTTTGCTTAATGCAAAACAATGTTTTTCCGACTTTTTATTCGCTAAAATTAAAACACGGCTGTTCATTATCTAAAATGATTGCCGTGTTTATTTTTACCAATCCGATTTTAAAATTCCGTCAGTACAATATGCGCTTGTGAGTTGTCAAGCACAACGGGTTTGTCCATATCAACTCGTTTCAGTTCTCCGTAAAGTCTGCCGAAAATTACCGTTGTTTTGTCCATATATGCCGCCATTGCTTCGCCTTTTACGGTGAACGGCTTGAATGTAATGTCAACTGCCGAATATCCCGCCTTAAAGTACCACGGTCTGTCAAGCTTTCCATCCGTACTTTTTACATTTATCTGTGACAGCTTTTCAAGATGACCGTCCGTAAAAAAGCAATTTTCGTTGCCGTAACGGTTGTCGCCGACTCTGCTTGCAAGGCAGAGTGAGAAGCGTTTTCCGTCAATAAAGCAGTCGGAGCTTAATCTCTGATAATTATGCTTCCTCGGCTTTGAAAAGCGCGTCCAATCAAAATAAGCATTTGTGTTTGTTTCGTTTAAGGAATATTCCATACCGCCCACACGGATAATTCCGCTTGCAACAAATTTGGGAACAAAGCGTTTGAGATAAAAATATTTTCTGTCCCTCTCAAACGGTGCAATCTCGTTAAGACTTTCACCTGCAATCTTTTTAAGGTTGATATTGAAATAAAGATTTTTTATGCCGCCAAAGTCAATAAAATCGCACTTTAAAAATCTTCCGTTCGGTGTGTTCGTCAACTGCAGCTGAAGCCTTTTGTCCGTGTACAAAAGCTCTCCCGAACTGCCCGATTCGGGAAGCTCGTTCTTGCTGAAAACAAATTTCTTTACAACACAATCATAAATCACACCGCCTCTTTTAAGGTCGGCAACCGCAATTTTTACCGCAAATTCCATGCCTAAATTTTCAACCGAAAGATAGAGTGATACCTCTGTGTTGCTTATGAAATAGCAATCCCTTTCGCTGTGTTTTCCTCTTGTTTTGCTCTGTTCGCTGTTATATTCAAAAACAGGCGTTCTTGCCCAGCCTGCACACATAACCTCTCCGTTTTCTTCAAAAACATTATGCTTTTCGGTTATCTCATGTTGCAAAACAATCCCTCCGTGTTCTCGTTTTTAAAATTTTCCATAAAATCACACCATACAATATACACAAAATAATTATGCTTTTCAAGAATTATAACAAAACTGTAAATTTCGATTTTCCGCATCCGAACACTATCGTATGTACTGATATATATTTTTGGTGCATAAACTTGTAATACTATCATACACCTGTGAGGGCGGTTTTTATGAAGAAATTTGTCATTTTGCTTTTAATCTGCTTATGTTTTCTGCTTTGTTCATGCAGTGCCGACACATCGGGATATCAAAACGAGCTTACCTGCACAGACTGGAGTGCAGAGCTTGACGGCGGCGGAAAGATAAGCCTTTCGTTTGACGGTGAAAATGCGTCTCTTATTATGATGAGCGGAAAAGACAAGGCGGAGCTTTGCGGAAAATATGTTGCCGATGATACAACGATTGTCATATTTGTGCCGAAACTTTACCGAAACTACACCTTTGAATATGTTCCGCACGGAAAAAAGCTTGATTTGTCATACAACGGTTCAAAAATCACGCTCAGCCGTGCCGATAACACGCAAAAAACCGAGTAAATCAGCCGTTCAAAGTTTCTTATGTACATTTTGAGCGGAATACGCAGATTAACGAATAATTTTATTGATAAATAAAGTTGTGTGTGTTATAATGTTTTAAGCTATGTTATTATGCCATTTTTGGATTTTTTCGGAGGTATTGTTTTGGTAGTGTTTGGAATTGATCCCGGATATGCCATTGTAGGTTGGGGAGCAATCAATTTTCAATCGAATACATATAAAACTCTCGGTTACGGTGCAATTGAAACTGTTGCCGGAACTGATTTTAACAAACGGCTTGAGTACATCTATGACGAAACCTATGCTATTCTCAACAGATGTCGTCCCGATGCTCTCGCAATTGAAAAGCTTTACTTTCAGACCAATCAGAAAACGGCTATCAATGTTGCTCAGGCAAGGGGAGTAACCCTGCTTGCGGCACAAAAACTTAAAATACCAATCTTTGAGTACACTCCTCTTCAGGTCAAAACGGCTGTAACTGGATACGGCAAGGCTAAAAAACCACAGGTTATGGAAATGACCGCAAGGCTTTTAAAGCTGAAAGAAATTCCGAAACCCGATGATACCTGTGACGCACTTGCAATTGCAATCTGTCACACACAGGCGGCAGGCTCACAGCTCAGAAGAGTAATGTACGGAAAGGGACTTTAAATATGCTTTATTCCGTAAGAGGAAAACTTATTGCTATAGAATCGAATGCGGCGGTAGTAGAGTGCGGCGGTGTCGGCTATATGTGCCAGACAACAATGAACACACTCAAAGCCGTAAAGCTTAACACAGAGGTAACGCTCTACACCTACCTTAATGTAAGGGAAGATGCAGTTGACCTTTTCGGCTTTGCAACAAAGGCAGAGCTTGAAACCTTTAAAAACCTCATCAGCGTAAGCGGTGTAGGTCCAAAGGCGGGACTTGCGGTTTTATCGGAGCTCAGTCCCGAACAGGTTGCAATGGCAATTGCGTCCGATGACCTCAAAACAATTACAAGAGCACAGGGAATAGGTAAAAAAATTGCACAGAGAATTGTTCTTGAACTCAAGGACAAGCTTGCAAAAGCGGCTAAAGAGGACAATTCCTTTGCACAGGCGGCACAGAACAGCGTCAATGTTTCAATGGGAAATGTTCCGAAAGCAATCGAGGCACTCGGGGTTTTGGGTTATTCTCCTTCGGATGTTTCGCCCGTACTCGCAACACTCGACAGCACCTTGCCTGTTGAACAGCTTATTTCGCTCACATTAAAACAGATGGGAAGACAGTAACATATGAGTAAAATGGAATTCTCGGATGAATTTGATTTTGAAAACAGAATAACCGATACTTCCGAAATTCCCGAAGATACGGCAGAGAGCGACAACCCTCTGCGACCGAAAACACTTTCGGAATACATAGGACAGGAAAAGGCAAAGGAAAACCTCAAGGTCTTTATCGAGGCGGCAAAAATCAGAGGCGAAACCCTTGACCATGTACTGCTCTACGGCCCTCCGGGACTCGGTAAAACAACTCTTTCGGGAATTATTGCGAATGAACTCGGTGTGTCAATGAGAATAACCTCAGGTCCGGCAATTGAAAAGCCCGGTGACCTTGCGGCATTGCTTACCAACCTTAACGAGGGCGATGTGCTTTTTATTGACGAAATCCACAGACTGAGTCGTTCCGTTGAAGAAATTCTTTACCCCTCAATGGAAGACTTTGCAATTGATATCATCACGGGTAAAGGTCAGATGGCGGCTTCGTATCATCTGCCGTTGCCAAAATTTACACTTGTCGGAGCAACCACAAGAGCAGGTCAGCTGACCGCTCCTTTGCGTGACCGTTTCGGTGTGGTGTTAAGACTTGAACTCTACACTCCCGAGGAGCTTGCACGGATTGTTGAAAGAAGTGCCGGAATCCTCGGAATAAAAATTGAACATGACGGTGCGCTTGAAATTGCGTCCCGTTCGAGGGGAACACCACGAATTGCAAACAGACTTTTAAAGCGTGTGCGTGACTTTGCACAGGTTATGTCAAACGGTGTCATCACACTTGAAACCGCAAGAACAGCACTTGACAGACTTGAAATTGACGAACTCGGTCTTGACCGCAACGACAGAAGAATGCTTGAGGCAATCGTTCGTTTTTACAACGGCGGCCCTGTCGGACTTGAAACACTTGCGGCGGCAATCGGTGAAGAGGCTGTAACAATCGAAGATGTCTATGAACCGTATCTTTTGCAGATAGGTTTTGTCAGCAGAACACCGAGGGGCAGATGCATAACTGCCGAGGCTTGCAAGCATCTTGGCTGTGAATTTCCTAAGGGCGTTGTAAATGCACAGCCCACACAGCCGACTCTCTTTGGTGACAGGGAGTCATAAATCAGTCACAATATGAGTGTATAATTCAACAGAGTGCAAGGTTTTTACTTGGGTTATACCGAAAATTTCAGTTATGAAAATTTACAATCTACAAATTATTTAACGGAGGAATATATTAATGGGAAGATTATTCGGTACAGACGGTGCAAGAGGTGTTGCAAACGCAGAGCTTACACCCGAACTTGCAATGAATATAGGCAGAGCGGCGGCAATGGTTCTTATCAGCGATGAGGTTGAACACCCCACAATTTTAATCGGTAAGGACACAAGACTTTCGGGCGATATGCTCGAGGGCGCACTTATCGCAGGACTTTGCTCGGTAGGTGCAAATGTTCACATTCTCGGGGTAGTTCCTACTCCTGCGGTTGCTTATCTTGTAGGCAAATACAATGCCGATGCAGGTATTATGATTTCCGCATCACATAACCCGTTTGAATTTAACGGTATCAAAATTTTCAGCTCTGACGGATGCAAGCTCCCCGATGATCTCGAAAACAGAATTGAAGAAATCGTACTTGACCATGTTGTACCGTATGCATCCGCTACAGATGAAAATATCGGCAGAGTAACATATGATACAGAGGCGGCTGATTTGTATATTGACCACCTTGTTTCGGCAGTAGACTGCGACTTTGAGGGTATGGAAATCGCACTTGACTGTTCAAACGGTTCTTCTTCAAGAACAGCCGAAAAGCTTTTCACAAAGCTTGGTGCAAAGGTTCATATGCTTTTTGATGAGCCTGACGGTGTGAACATCAACCGTGATTGCGGTTCAACTCATATGAGCAAATTGCAGAAGTATGTTCGTGAACACAAGCTTTCATGCGGCCTTGCCTTTGACGGTGACGCCGACAGATGTCTTGCAGTTGACGAAAACGGAAACCTTGTTGACGGCGATTACCTTATTGCAATCTGTGCAAATGATATGAAGCAGAGAGGCGTCCTCAAAAAGAATGCTGTTGTCGGAACAATTATGACAAACATGGGCTTTAACAAGTTTTGTGAAGAAAACGATATGCACTTTGTTTCAACAAAGGTTGGCGACAGATATGTTCTTGAGGCTATGATGCAGGAGGGCTACAACATCGGCGGCGAGCAGAGCGGTCACATCATTTTGCTTGACTATGCAACAACAGGCGACGGTCAGCTTTCAGGCGCAATGATTCTCAGCATTATGAAGAGAACAGGCGAAAAGCTCAGTCAGCTTGCAAAGATTATGGAGCGTCTGCCACAGGTGCTTATCAATGTTAAAGTAAGCAGAGAGGGCAAGCTCTCATTCTATACAGACAGGGAAATCAAGGCTGAAATCGAAAGAGTGAGCGAAATCCTCGGTGACAGAGGCAGAATCCTTGTTCGTGTGTCGGGAACAGAACCTCTCGTAAGAGTAATGCTCGAGGGTGAAAACCTCGAAGAAATTCAGAACCTTGCGGAAGAAGCCGCACAGGTAGTAAGGGAAAGACTTGCATAATGCGATTATCTGATAAATGGAAAGATTATGAACTTATAGATACCTCTGACGGGGAAAGACTTGAAAGATGGGGAGATATAATCCTTATCCGTCCCGATCCGCAGATTATCTGGTCAGGCGAAAAGAAAAATCCTCTTTGGTATTCGGCACATGCCCGTTACCACCGCTCAAATCGTGGCGGAGGAAGTTGGGAGCAGTACAAAAAAGTTCCCGACCGCTGGACTATAAATTACGGCAACCTTGTTTTTAACATCAAGCCAATGGGATTTAAACACACAGGTGTGTTCCCTGAACAGGCTGTAAACTGGGATTTTGCCGCAGAAAAAATTAAAAACGAAAACAGACCGCTTAAAATCCTTAACCTTTTCGGTTACACAGGCTGTGCAACTCTTGCGTGTATGAACGCAGGTGCAACCGTTTGCCATGTTGACGCATCAAAGGGTATGGTTCAGTGGGCAAAAGAAAATGCCGCATCAAGCGGTATTGCTGACAGACCCGTTCGTTGGCTCGTTGACGATTGCGTAAAATTTGTACAGCGTGAAATTCGCCGTGGCAACAAGTACGACGGAATTATTATGGACCCGCCGTCATACGGCAGAGGACCGGGCGGAGAAGTATGGAAACTTGAAGAACAGCTTTATTCACTCGTAACTTTGTGCAAACAGGTTCTTTCGGATGATCCCCTGTTTTTCATTCTCAATTCCTACACAACGGGACTTTCTCCCGCTGTAATGGAGTATTTGCTCGGAGTTCTTTTGCAGAAGGACTTCGGCGGAAAAGTATCAAGCGATGAAATAGGACTGAAGGTGAGCGACACGGGTCTTGTATTGCCGTGCGGCTCAACCGCAATATGGGAGAAATAATAAATGAGCTTTATTTCACTTGACAACATCAGCTTTTCATATTCCGACATTGAAAGCGGTCAGCCGTACAAAAATGCGGTTGACGGTGTTTCTCTCAACATCGAAAAGGGTGAATTTGTTGCCCTTCTCGGTCACAACGGATGCGGAAAGTCAACTGTTGCAAAACATCTCAACGCAATGCTATTGCCGGATAAGGGCAAAGTGTATGTTGACGGAGATGACACATCAGATGAAAACAAGACATATGACATAAGGGAAAAAGTGGGACTTGTACTTCAAAATCCCGACAACCAGCTTGTTGCAAGCGTTGTTGAGGAGGATGTTGCTTTCGGTCCCGAAAACCTCGGAATACCGCCAAAGGAGATCCGACAGAGGGTTGACGATGCCCTCAAAGCCGTTGATATGTACGATTACCGTGAACACGCTCCGTTCAAGCTTTCGGGCGGTCAGAAACAGCGTATTGCAATTGCGGGAATTCTTGCAATGCAGCCACAGTGCATAGTTCTTGACGAACCCACGGCAATGCTCGACCCTAACGGCCGTGACGAGGTAATGACAACGCTTTTAAAACTCAACCGTGAAAAGAATATGACGGTTGTCCTCATCACACACTATATGGAAGAGGCAGTCCTTGCCGACAGAGTTGTCGTTATGGACGCAGGCAAAATTCTTATTCAGGGTACTCCCGAGGATGTTTTTTCACAGGTGGAACTCCTCAAAAAGCACCGTCTTGATGTTCCGCAGGCAACAGAGCTTGCATACAGACTCAGGGGGTGCGGAGTAAAATTTGATAAACTTCCTCTCAATGCAGAGCAATGTGTAAAAATGCTTGAGGAGGTGCTGTCATGAGCAAGGTGCTTGAACTGAAAAATTTAAGCTATGTTTACGGAACAGGCACTCCATTTGAGAAAACCGCAGTCAATAATGTTAGCCTTTCAATTGAAAAGGGCGAGTTTATCGGCATTATGGGACACACGGGCTCGGGCAAGTCAACACTTGTTCAAATGCTCAACGGACTTATGAAACCAACTTCGGGACAGGTTCTTCTTGACGGTGAAGATATCTGGGCAAATCCCAAGGATATCAGAAAAATCCGTTTCAAAGTCGGAATGGTATTTCAGTATCCCGAATATCAGCTTTTTGAAGAAACCGTTGCCAAGGATATCGCATTCGGCCCTACAAATATGGGCAAGAGCGGTGCAGAGCTTGAAAAAGCGGTAAATGACGCCGCAAGATTTACCGGACTTAAAGATGAACTTCTTGAAAAATCTCCGTTCGACCTTTCGGGCGGTGAAAAGAGAAGGGCGGCAATTGCAGGCGTTATAGCAATGAATCCCGAGGTTCTCGTTCTTGACGAACCAACCGCAGGTCTTGATCCTATGGGCAGAGATGTGCTGTTGAGCCAGATTGTGCAGTATCACAAGGAACGCAAAAACACCGTTATCCTTGTATCCCACAGCATGGAAGACATTGCAAGGGTTGCCGATAAGATAATCGTTATGAACAAGTCAAACCTCGTTATGTTTGATAAGACGAAAGAAGTTTTCTCAAAGGGACGAGAGCTTGAAAAAATAGGACTTCGAGTACCGCAGATAACCAAGATTATGCTTGAACTGCGTGAAAAAGGTTTTAATGTTCCAGAAGGGATACTTACTGTTGATGAGGCAATGGACTGTATTTCCTCACTGCTTGACAAGGAGGGTAAAATATGGTAAGAGATGTTGCGTTCGGTCAGTATTTTCCTGCGAACAGCGTAATCCACAAATGTGATCCCCGTGCAAAGCTGATTATGCTTGTCGGATTTCTCGTAATTATTTTCTGTACTTTTAATTATGCTTCGCTTGCGCTTGTTGTGCTTTTTACCGCACTTTTTGTTGCGGCAAGCAAAGTGCCTGCAAAGTTCTATTTCAAAAGCATGAAAGTAATTATATTTATTATAATAGTAACCTCAATTCTCAATGTATTCTACGGTTCGGGTGATCCGCTTGTACAATGGGGAATTTTCAAAATTACCTTAAACGGCATTAACAGAGCAATTTTTGTTTCGGTAAGAATCATCTGTCTTATCCTTGCAAGCTCCTGTCTTACATTCACAACCTCTCCGACAGAGCTTACGGATGCAATTGAAAGACTGATGAAGCCGCTTGCAAAACTACACTTTCCCGTTCACGAGATTGCAATGATGATGTCGCTTGCTTTAAGATTTGTTCCCACACTTCTTGAAGAAACCGACAAAATTACTCAGGCTCAAAAGGCACGAGGTGCCGATATGGACTCGGGTAATATTATTCAGAGGGTAAAGGCGTTTATCCCTATTCTTATTCCGCTTTTTGTTTCGGCATTCAGAAGAGCCTATGAGCTTGCAACAGCTATGGAGTGCCGTTGCTACCGTGGCGGAACAGGAAGAACACGAATGAAAACTATTCATATGGCAAAGCGTGACTATGTATCCTTTGTAATGGTCGCACTTCTAATCGGCGGAGTGATTTTATGCAACATATTCCTGCCTGCGGCAGTTTAAGAAATCTTCTTCTCACAATTTCATATGACGGAAAAGAGTTCCACGGCTGGCAGATTCAGCAGAACGCAATGACGGTTCAGGAGGCTTTTCAAACTGCTCTTTCTAAGATTATTGGTGATGACTTTGATGTAAAGGGATGCAGTCGCACAGACAGCGGAGTTCACGCAAATATGTACTGCATCAGCCTTAAAACAGAGCATCCCATAAAGCCCGAAAGGCTCAAGGCGGCGCTTAACCGTTGGCTTCCGCTAAGCATTGCGGTTCTTGACTGCAAAGAGGTTGCACCCGATTTTCACGCCCGCTATTCCTGCACAAGTAAGGAATATATCTACAAAATCTGGAACAGCGAGGTGCGAAATCCGTTTCTTGACGGATACGCACTTCATTACAGATACAAAATTGACGAAAATCTGCTCGACAAAGCCGCACAGGCATATGTCGGCAGACACGATTTCACTTCCTTTTGCACGCTTGATAACCGTGAAAAAGGGGATATGACCAGAAATGTAAAAGCCTTTTCGGTAACCCGTGAGGGCGACCTTGTTACAATGAAGGTTGAGGCTGACGGCTTTTTGTACAATATGGTTCGTATTATGGTGGGAACACTTCTCAGGATTCAGCAGGGCAAAATTGCTCCCGATGAAATCCCATCTATTATAGAAAAGAAAAACAGAAAATATTCGGGTCCGACCGCACAGGCTTGCGGATTGTACCTGAATCGTGTGAATTATGAAAATGACAACAGTTCACAAAAAGGAGTGAACACTGATGTTTAAAAAGTTTAAAGGACATTATTCAAAACGAAAGACGCATAAAATCGACAGAGATGTAATGAGCTATGAGGATATGCCTCTTGACGATTACGAACAGGAAAAAACCGAAATGTCGCCGCAGGCTGTCAAGAAAATCATCATCGGTGCGTGCATTGCACTTGCGGCAGGACTTGTAGTTTTTGCCTTTGCAAACCGTGACAAGCTGACATGGGAAAATATCTCTAACTGGTGGACATACGATGTACTCGGCAACGCAGGTCACGGCTATCCTGTTGATATTATCGGTTCAGAGGTTTCATCAGGCAACTTTGCCGTGTCACAGGGACATGCAGTGTATGCGTCAGATACTTCTTTTGTAACCCTGACAAGCTCCGGTACAGAGGTTGCACGACTTCAGCTTACACATTCAAATCCCGTAATGAAAAACAATGAAAACAGATTTCTCACATACGGAATCGGCGGTTCAAGCTATGAGATAAGCAGCTTTGACGAAAAGCTCTATTCCGGTACTGCCGACAACAAAATCTATACCGCAGATATTGCGTCAAACGGTACATATTGCCTTGTAACAGAGGATACCGGTTATCTCACAACGCTGTATGCTTACAGCAAAAATAACGACAGAATCTATAAATATTCTTTTTCGGAATATTACATAACATCGGTTGCTATCAATAAAGACGGTTCGGGCTGCGTTGCAACAGGTATTTCAAGCGACAAGGGTTCGGTTGTAACAGGAGTTTATGTGCTTGATTTTTCACAGGAAAAGCCTGTTTCAACATACACCATAAAAGGCGATTCCGTTATTGACTGCAAGTATCTCACATCTGACACAGCTGTTCTTATCGGTTCACAGGCAAGCTACATTGTAAACAAGGGTGATAAAAAGTATAAGACCGTTAATTATGACGGAAAAACGCTTTCAAATTATTGCTTTAACACAGACACTTCAACTTATACAATGGCTCTTTCAAGAAGCGGTGACGGCAGAAGTGTTGCACTCATAAACTATAACAGCAACGGTGAAGTTCAAAACACAATCAATACCGAACACAAAGCCGATTCAATTTCGGTTTATAAGGGAACGGTTGCAATTCTTGACGGTAATGTTGTTTACGGTTATAATCAAAAAGGTGATTTGCTCTATTCGGCAAATTCGGGAACAGGTTCAAAAAAGGTTGTGCTTGCATCTGATTATACCGCATATATTCTCAGCGTTAATCAAATCAGATTCATCGACCTTGACAGCGTATCAAGTAATGATACCGCCGAAACTTCAAAACAGGAGTAATAAATTTGATTGCAGATATAATAATTATTGCAATATTTGCGCTTTTGTTCATAATTGACTTTAAGCGTGGCATTGCAATTACAATTCTCAACATTGCAGGAGTGGCTCTCACAGGCTTTCTTGCATATCACATTTCAAATTTTCTCGCATCGTGGGTCTATACGGCATTTGTTCAGCAGACTTTAACAACAAATTTGCAGCAAATGATTGACACTCAGGGCATCAATGCGGCAATAGCCAACAGCTTTTCTGCTCTTCCAAACTGGGCGATGGGAATGATAGGATTTTTTCTTTCACTTTTTGGAACAGATGCAAGTATCTATACAAATGACTTTCAAATTCCGAATCAGGCGGCAGCAACCGTTTCAACATCGGTTGAAAAACTGATTCAGCCGATTGTAACAGGATTTTTCCAAATGGTAATCGGTGCTGTAATTTCAATCATTATTTTTATACTTATTAAGTTGCTTGTTAATAAACTTGCAAAAGTATTCAGAATACCCGTTGTGAAACAGGTAAATCAGTTCTTGGGCGGTGTATTCGGTCTTGCGGAGGCGGCAATCCTTGTATTTTTTGCCGTAAACATCTATTCGGGTGTGCTTAAGTTTTCAAACCCCGAAATGCTTAATAGCCCGATGATTTCGGGTGCTGTTTTTAAATTTTTCAGCGTTGTAGTCTGAATGAAGAAACAGGAGGGAACAGAAATGGAAAAAGAAAAAGATGTGTGGAGCTTTAAAACCTCTGATTTGTTTACCATACCTAACATTATAACTTATATCAGATTTGTCCTCATAATGCCGTTTGTGTACTTTTTTCTCAAGGAAGAGTACATCAATGCAGCAATATGTATAGGTTTGTCGGGACTTTCCGATTGCTTTGACGGAATGGCTGCCAGAAAACTCAATCAGGTAACACCTCTCGGAAAAATCCTTGACCCAATTGCAGACAAAGTAACGCTTTTTGCGGTTGTTATCTGTATGGTAATTTATGTGCCGATGGTTTTGCCGATTCTCATAACACTTCTTATCAAAGATCTTCTTATGCTTCTCGGCGGTGCGGATTTAATCAAGAAAAGACTTACTCCGCCGTCTGCAAATTGGTACGGAAAAGTCGGCACAATAATTTTCTACTTCTCGGTTTGCCTTATCGTATTTTTAAAGGCATTCTTTGCTTATGAAAATATGGTGCTTGACCTTGCATTGCTTTCGATTACTGCTGCTTCAATGCTCTATGCACTGTATCGCTATGGCAAAATTTATTTTGAAATGATTAAAGAGTACAACGAATCACTTAAAAAGACAGCTGACATTAAAAATAAATAAATTCCGACAAATAAATATTGAATTATTTGTTAAACAGTTGTATAATTCTTATATTACTATGACAGCAAATGTGCAATTTGGTGTCCTAAAAAGGAGTATGCTATGCTTTGTACAAGATGCGGAAAACGACCTGCGGTTGTTTTCGTTTCAAATAACAATTCAAAAGATTCCCCGACAGCAGGTTATTGCCTTACCTGTGCAAAAGAGCTTGGAATCAAGCCGGTTGAGGATCTTATCAGTAAAATGGGTATTTCTGACGAAGACCTTGAAAATGTTCAGGATCAGATGAACACTCTTATGAACAGTATGGGTGACGGCGATATGTCGCAGCTTATGGAACAGCTTGGTGCGGATAACCTTGCCGAGCAGATGGGTGATTTCGCTAAAGACGGTGACGGCAGCGAAGATGATGACTTCTCTCACGGTGCACCTGCATTCCCTGCATTTTTTAACAGTATGTTCGGCGGACAGAACAACAATGCGACAAATCAGGATAATAACAAAAAGGGCAAAAAAGAGAAAAAAGAAAAAAATAGAAAGCACATCAATCTCTATTGTGAGGACCTCACACGCAAGGCGAGAGAGGGCAAAATCGACCGCATTGTCGGCAGAGACAGCGAAATTGAGCGTGTAATTCAGATTCTTTCAAGAAGAACAAAGAACAATCCTTGCCTCATCGGTGAACCCGGTGTAGGTAAAACCGCTATTGCAGAGGGACTTGCTCTCCGCATTGCCGCAGGAAATGTTCCGCAAAGACTTAAAAACAAAGAAATTCAGCTTCTTGACCTCACCTCACTTGTTGCTGGTACTCAGTTCAGAGGTCAGTTTGAAAGCAGAATCAAAGGACTTGTTTCCGAAATCAAAGAGAATGGCAACATAATTCTCTTTATTGATGAGGTTCACAGCCTTGTCGGCACAGGTGACAACGAGGGTACAATGAATGCCGCGAATATTCTCAAACCGGCTCTTTCAAGAGGCGAGGTTCAGGTTATCGGTGCTACAACATTCAATGAATACAGAAAATATATCGAAAAGGATTCGGCTCTTGAGAGAAGATTCCAGCCTGTAAAGGTCGGTGAGCCTACAATTGCCCAGTCAATAGATGTTATCTCAGGCGTTAAGGGTTACTATGAGGCACATCACCGTGTAGTTGTTGACGATGACATCGTTCGCAAGACGGTTGTCCTTTCCGAAAGATACATAACAGACCGTTTTCTTCCCGACAAAGCAATCGACCTTCTTGATGAAAGCTGTGCCTGTGCGGCTCTCCGCAACAAGAATATGGAGCGTCACGATAAGCTTGAGGACGAAAGACAGAAACTTCTTGTCAAGAAAGATGCTCTCACAAATGCTGATGAAGTGAATTACGAACAGCTTGCAGAGGTTAACACAAGCCTTGCAAGAATTGATAATGACCTTAAAGAAATCGACCCCGAAACTCTCGTTTCAAAGGTGACGGAAGAGGATATTGCCAAGGTTATTGAACTCTGGACAGGCATCCCCGCATCAAGAATTAAGGAAAATGAGCTTTCAAAGCTTGCCAACCTTGAGGATGAGCTTAAAAAGAAAATTATCGGTCAGGACGAGGCTGTAAAGGCTCTTGCATCTGCAATCAGAAGAAGCAGAGTTCAGATTTCACCTCGCCGCAGACCTGCATCGTTCATCTTTGTAGGTCCTACAGGTGTCGGTAAAACAGAGCTTGTAAAGGTTCTCAGCAAGGAACTTTTCGATACCCCCGAAACACTCATCAGACTTGATATGAGTGAATTTATGGAGAAACATTCGGTTTCTAAAATTATCGGTTCACCGCCCGGATATGTCGGTTACGATGAGGCAGGACAGGTAACGGAGAAAGTTCGCCGCAGACCTTATTCGGTTCTCCTCTTTGATGAAATCGAAAAGGCGCATCCAGATGTCCTCAATATTTTGCTACAGATTCTTGACGAGGGCAGAGTTACAGACGCTCACGGCAGAACAGTAAACTTTGAAAATACTGTTATCATTATGACATCAAATGCCGGCTCTGCATCAAAGGACAGCGCATTAGGCTTTGGCAAGACTGAAGAAGATGCCTCAAAAGAAAAGGTTATGAAGGCACTTTCCGAGTTCCTCCGTCCCGAATTTATCGCAAGAGTGGACGAGGTTATCGTATTCAACAGCCTTAAAAAGGACGATTTTGTAAAGATTGCACACCTTATGCTCTCTGAGTATGTACCGACTCTTGAGGAAAAGCATATCAAATTCACATTTGACGAAAAGGTTTGTCAGCTCCTTGCAGAAAAGTCATGCAACGGTGCAAGCGGTGCTCGTGACCTCAGAAACACAATTCGCAGAGAGGTTGAGGAGAAAATTGCAAACGCAATGATTGAGGCAGGTGCAGGCGGTGTTACTGCAATGCACCTCACAGCCGAAAACGGTGAGCCTGTCCTTCAGTCAATCTGATTCTCTTGCGATAGCGGTTAAAGTTAATACATAAAAATTTCGCATATCGGGCAGTCATCACGATTGCCCGATTTTTTGTATGCATTTTTTTATATGCAATATAAATCCGCTAAAGAACAATCTCGCACGACGAGCCGCCGTACCCAATTCGTGTAGATAGTTTGTAATATAAAAAACATATTATGCCCGAGCGTATTATTGTAGTTGTTTGCAAAAATCTGTAGGGGCGGATATTATCCGCCCGTACGGCGAGCCGCCGTACCCAATTCGTGTAGATAATTTGTTTTGCATTATACAAACTGTCTACACGAGAGAAAAAAACACAAGAAAAAAACGGCTGTGTAACATAATGTACACAGCCGTTTTTAGAAAATAAAATGAAAGAAAGATTTAACCTTTTACTGCGCCTGAAACAACGCCCTCGATGATGTATTTCTGACAAGCAAAGTAGAAAATTATAATCGGAACGATGCTCAGAACGATAAGAGCCATAATAGCACTTGTGTCTGTATGACCGTAACTACCGTTAAGGTACTGAATGTGAATCGGAATTGTCTTGTAGTCCATATCAAGAATAAGATAGGGGAGAAGGTAGTCGTTCCAAATCCACATTGTTTCAAGGATTGCAACTGAAATAAAAGTAGGCTTCATAATCGGAAGAACAATACCGAAGAATGTTCTCAAAGGACCTGCACCGTCAACATCGGCAGCTTCTTCAATTTCAACAGGAATTGATTTTACAAATCCCGAGAACATAAACACCGCAAGACCCGCTCCAAATCCGAGATATATAATCAAAATACCCCATGGAGTTGTGAGTTTGAGGTTGTCGGCTGTCTTTGAGAGGGTGAACATTACCATCTGGAAAGGTACAACCATTGAGAAAATGCAGAAGTAGTAAATAATTTTACAGATGATTGAGTTTGAACGCTGTAAGTACCACGCACACATTGATGTGCAGAAGAGAATAAGTACAACGCCGCCGATTGTAATGAAGAAACTCCATACAATCGACTTCCAGAACGGATAGTTGCCGTGGAACATACCTGTCATATAACTCTGAAAGCCCTGAAAACTGTCTGCATTCGGAAATTCAAAGATTGCACGGCTGATTGCCGCATTGCTCTTAAAGGAGTTCATCAGTACAATGAAAACCGGAGCAACATAGAATATTGACACAATAGAGAAGAGGATTGTTAAAATTCTCATTCCTGCGGTTTGTTTTTTCTTTACAGGCCTATCCTTAGCCTTTGCTGCAACTTTTGCCATTACTGCTGAACCTCCTTTCTTCTTGTGAAGTAAAGCTGAATAAGGGCAATGATAACAACAATTACGAAGAAGATAACGCCCTCAGCCTGACCTACGCCACGAGAATTCTGGTTTGCATAGAATGTATTGTAAATGTTGAGAGCCATCATTTCTGTCTGATAAACCATTGTACCGCTTCCCTGTGACACAATACCGGGAGCACCGCCTGTGAGTGCAAGGTTCTGGTCGAACAGCTTAAATGAGTTTGTAAGTGTAAGGAATGTGCAGATTGTGATGGAAGGCATCATCATCGGCAATGTTACATTTGTAAGCAGCTGCCTTTTGCCTGCACCGTCAATTTTAGCTGCCTCATAAAGATCATGAGGCACGCTCTGGAAACCGGCAATGTAAATAATCATCATATAACCTGCCTGTTGCCAGCACATAAGAATTACAAGTCCCCAGAAGCCGTAGTTTGCGTTAAGCGCAAGGTTTGTTCCGTAATACTGAAGAATACCGTTAAAAATGTACTGCCAGATGTAGCCGAGAATGATACCGCCTACAAGGTTAGGAACAAAGAAAACAGTTCTGAATACATTTGAACCCCTGATTCCGAGAGTGAGTGCATACGCCACAAAAAACGCAATGAGGTTAATGAGTATAACAGATACTATAACAAACACAACTGTGAACCAGAATGAATGTAAAAAGCCCTCATTCTGAAAGGCCTTGACATAGTTTCCGAACCCGATGAATACTGCATCGCTTGTTGTTCTGAATTTACAGAATGAAAGGTAAATGCCGTTAAAGAACGGATATACAAAACCTATAAGGAAAGCAGCCAGAGTGGGAAGAACAAATATCAGAAAATAAATTTTTCTTTTAGGTTTTCTAAACATAATATTTTGCCTTTCCGTTCATAAGAAAGGGGGGCGGAATGCCGCCCCCCTACCGAACCTGTTAAATTAAAACAGAAATTTTACAATCAGCCGTTAGCCTTTGCATATTCTGTTTTCCAGCCTTGTACGAATGCAGTCTTAACAGCATCCCAGTCGCCTGTGCCTGCCGCATACTGTGTAAGAGCTGTGCCAACACCGTTTTTCCAATCTTCACTTGGCATTGTTGTGAAGTTCCAGCTTACAGGAGTTTTGCCTGCTGCTGTGAGTTCGTTATCAATCTTAACAAATACATTGGTTGCTTCCTTAGCATTCTTGAAAGGAATTACAAATCCCATATCGTCAGCAAGAGCAGATGTACCTGTTTCGTTTGTTACACACCAGTTCAAGAATTCAAGAGTAGCTGCCTGATCGTCAGCACTTGCCTTGTTGTTTACACACCAGTAGTTCTCTGAACCTGTGCAAAGACCCTGATTAGCTTCATCGCCTACGCCGATGTAAATCGGGAGCATGCCGAGTTCGTCGTCCTTCATACCGGCTTTTGTAACTGTTGAATATTCCCAGCTGCCGTTCTGGAAGAATACTGCCTCGCCTGATGTGAACTCAGTTTCAGCGTCTGTACCCTTCTTGCTTGCGAGGTCTGCAGGCTTACATGTTGAATCTGTGATGTAGAGATCCCAGATGTTCTTATAGTTTTCAAGGTATTTACCCTCGATAGCGTCTGTTGATTTGATGTTCTTATCCTTGTACTCAAAGTAGATAGGAAGGTTAGCAAGGTGAGTTTTGAATCTCCAGTCAGATGAAGAATCCATACCTGCTGATGTGAACGCACCCTTAACGCCGAGTTTATCCTTATTCTTCTGGATTTCATCGGCAACAGTCTTTAACTTCTCAAAGCTGTTGATGTCCTCAATTTTCTTAACCGAAGCAAAGTCAGAATCGCAATACTTCTGGAGAAGAGTCTTGTTGTAGATAATGCCGTATGTTTCAATTACATAAGCAATACCGTAAACCTTGCCGTCCTCTTCAAGTGCATAATCCTTTGAAGTAAGCTGATTATAAATTTCTGATGAGCTGAGGTCTGCACAATAGTCTTTCCAGTTAGCAAGACCTACAGGACCGTTAACCTGGAAGAGTGTAGGAGCGTTGTCCTTGTCCATCTCTGCTGTAAGTGTTGACTCATAAGTACCCTCGGCAGCTGTCTTAACAGTTACCTCAACACCTGTTTCGTCCTTGTACTTCTTAGCAAGAGCCTGCCAGTCCTTGTCCTGCTCAGGCTTAAAGTTAAGGTAGTAAACTTTACCGTTTTTTGCGTTGCCTGCTGCACTTGAATCATCTTTTGATGAACCTGATGATGAAGAACCGCCGCAGCCTGCAAGAGCAGTAGCAGTCATCATACCTGCAACTGCAAGAGCTGCAGCTCTTTTGAATGTTGATTTTTTCATAGCTTTCACCTTAATTAAAAAATATTTATCCGCTAAACCCGGATATTGGCGAGAGAACAACATTCTTTGTTCTCTCTGTTGCCACAATCATAACACACTATTTATGAAAATACAATAGATTTTTTTAAAAATTTTCTTTGTGATTAGTTAAAACGAAGGTATTGACCAAATGTAATTTCAAAATCAAACAAAAAACAACCGCATATTATCTGAGTTTTGTGACTTATTTGTCAAATAAGAAATATTAGAGTAACATTAAAGTTACAATATTGTAACCTGTCAAATATGGTCATTCTATTGAAAATGACAAGCGCTTTGTGCTAAAATTATGTCAAATTTGTTTTTAAGAAGGTTAATTCAGCAATTATGAAAAATTTTAATCAATCATCCCTTGCACGATTTTTTACCCGATTTCCTAAGCTGTTATTTGCGGGACTGATGTACTCAATTCCGTTTGCCGTATTTTCCGGAATATTTATCCTCATTAGCTTTTTGTCGGGATTTAACAATGTAATATTGTGGAGCTTGGGAATAATTCCTGCAATGCCATTTTATTCAGGTCTTGTAATGGTAATTCGCAAAATCTCCGTTGAAAAAGAAGATGTCAATGTTTTTAAGACATTTGTGCAGGCATTTCGTGAAAATCTGAAGAAATCAATTTTCAACGGATTTATAGCCTACCTCATTGTAGCTTGCTCATTCTTTGCAATCCTCTACTACGGAACACTCGCTCAAATCGATGTGGTTTACGGCTCTGTCTTTACCATATATATAGTGTTCTCAATTGCAATGCTCATAATGCTGTTCTATGTTCCGCTTCTGACTATTACATATGAACTCAGACTTCGTGACATCTACAAGAATTCACTTCTCCTAATATTCGGAAAAATTCTTCGCAATATAGTTGCACTTGTCCTTGTCGGCATAGTTTCATTCGCAGTATTCCTCGCAGTAATCTATTCAAAAGGTGCAATGCTTGTTTTGGCAATCACTCTTTCGGTAATTTTCTATCCGCTGACTGCAACCTATATAATAGTTTCCGTAATCTCAAAAGGCGTGCAGGAATCTGTAGGCTACTTTACAGGCGATAATGTGCAGTATGTCCTCACCGAGGAAGAAGAACAGCGTGAAACCGAAGCTGTAGAAAACGCAAACTCCGATGATGACTACATCTTCGTCAACGGCAGAATGATTAAAAATCCTGCTAAAACTGATATAACAGAATAATGTTGACTTATCAAAGTAAAGCACCTTACATAACGCAGGGTGCTTTTTTGCAGAAGTTTTTTGACTAACAATTTAAGCAATATTATGCGATATTTCGCAATATTTTACGGTAAAAATAAGCAAATAAAAACCGCACCAAATAGCCTAAAAACGGCTTTCTGATGCGGTTTTTGTTATGGAGCTGAAGAAGGGACTTGAACCCTCGACCTACTGATTACGAATCAGTTGCGCTACCAACTGCGCTACTCCAGCATATTTTATTTTTTAATACGAATACTGTTTAACATATAATATGTAAGGCAGTGTGAGCAATACAAACATTGCTTTCTTTTCATAATATAATGCTAATGCAGTACTATTATGTCTTTGCATAACAAAAATTCGACTACACGATTATACACCAATTATTCCGATATTTCAATAGCAATTAGTAAAAAGTAGGTGATAAAAGTTAAACTTGATTTAGTTTTTTGACTGACAGCAGTCTTTAAAAAAGAGCAAATAAAATGATTTTATACTTTCATTATATAAAATACAGAATTTTGCACAAAAAAAGTGACATTTTTTGTCTGGTGAAGTGTTATCACATTTGTAGAATAATAAAATTAAAAGTACTATAATTGTAACACAATATATACTATAGCGGAAATACTTTGTGATAGGATGTGCAGCAGATGCCAAAAAGAAAGTGCAGTAATATTGATGCATCGGTCGGACTAAGAATGCGTTATTACAGAATTCAGTGCGGACTGACTCAACAGCAGGTTGCTGACGCTCTTAATATAAACCGCACAACATATACCAAATATGAAACAGGTGTTTCTGAGCCAAGCCATGAGCTTCTCGGAAAAATCGTGAAGATGTTCGGAATAGATTATAATTCAATCCTTGACAGCAGGGATTATTTTGAAAGAAGAGTTGCTGACGGCGATATGACGCTCAATGTACTGACTCTTTCCGAAAGAGCAATCATTGCAAGATACCGTTCAATGTCAAAAGAAGATCAGAAGAAAATTTGTGAATATATAGATATGCTTTACAATGAAAAAGGAAAGAAGATTTTGTAAAAAACACTTTACTTTTGACTCTGATTGTGATAATATAAAACAGATGACCGTGTCTCGGAACAGGGAGTATGCCGTTTATCGGATTTTCACAGCCCTGCCCTGAGATGTTGGCGACTATTTTTGAAAGGTGGAATTTTTAATGCTTAAAGAAGAAAAGCAGGCTATCATGGCTGAGTACGCAACTCACGAAGGCGACACAGGTTCTCCGGAGGTTCAGATCGCTCTTCTTACAAAGAGAATCAATGACCTTACCGAGCACCTCAAGGTTCACAAGAAGGATCACCACAGCAGAAGAGGTCTTCTCAAGATGGTTGGTCAGAGAAGAAGCCTTCTCGCTTACCTCACAAAGGTAGACATTGAAAGATATCGTTCTATCATTGCAAGACTCGGTATCCGTAAGTAATTTTTTAAGTACACAAGGGCAAGCGAAAGCTTGCCCTAAATTCGATTTTCTGCGGGATTTTTATTTGCTGTTTTTTAGCGGTAAAACGATTAAATAACATATGCTTTTGTGTGTTTGTCAGTTTTGTTTAATGGTTTTATTGCTAAATCGGCGTAAAATCCCGTTTGAATAAATTTGAACTTTATTTAAAATGTGAAACTTATGTTTCGGAAAGGATTTTACGAAAATGAATCGACTTATGACATTCGACAAATACAGAGTATTTGAAACAGAATTTGCCGGCAGACCTTTAAAGGTTGAAACAGGCAAGATGACACAGCTTGCAAACGGTGCTTGCCTTGTTCACTACGGTGACACAACAGTTCATGTTGCTGTTACAGCATCTGAAAAGCCAAGAGAGGGCGTTGACTTCTTCCCGCTTTCAGTTGACTATGAAGAGAAAATGTATGCAGTAGGCAAAATCCCGGGTTCTTACCTCAAGAGAGAGGGCAGACCTTCTGAAAAAGCTATCCTCACAAGCCGTGTGATTGACCGTCCTATCCGTCCTCTTTTCGATAAGAGTATGAGAAATGATGTTTCAATCGTTTGTACAGTAATGAGCGTTGACCCTGATTGTCAGCCTGAAATCGTTGCTATGATTGGTGCTTCAATTGCAATTTCAATTTCAGATGTTCCGTGGAACGGTCCTATCTCAGGTTGTTCAGTAGGTATGATTGACGGTGAGTACATCATCAACCCAACAGAGGAGCAGAGAAAGGTTTCTCAGATGGCAACAACAGTTGCCTCAACAAGCACAAGAATTGCTATGATTGAGGCAGGTGCTAACTGCGTATCTGATGACGATATGTACAACGCTATTATGGCAGGCCACGAGGCTAACCAGAAGATTATCAGCTTTATTGAGGAAATCAAGTCTGAAATCGGCAAGCCAAAGTTTGAGTTTGCAAGTCTTGAACCTGACCATGATATGTTTGAAGCAATCAAAGCATTTGCAGAAGAAGATGTTAAGGTTGCTCTTGATACAGATGATAAAAGAGTTCGTGACGAAAGACTCAAGCCTATTTATGAAGCAGTTCACGCAAAATTTGACGAGATTTATCCTGAAAGCGAAGCTCTCATTGATGAGTGCCTTTACAAGACACAGAAGTTCATCGTTCGCCGTTGGTTGCTTGATGAGCAGAAGCGTGTTGACGGCAGAGGTATGGACGATATCCGTCCTCTCGCATCAGAGGTTGGCGTAATTCCGAGAGTTCACGGTTCGGGTATGTTCACAAGAGGACAGACTCAGGTTCTCACAATCGCTACACTCGGCCCTGTTTCCGACAAACAGCTTCTTGACGGTATTGATGGCGAAACAGAGAAGAGATATATCCACCACTATAACTTCCCGAGCTACTCAGTTGGCGAAACAAAGCCAAGCCGTGGTCCGGGCAGAAGAGAAATCGGTCACGGTGCTCTTGCAGAGAGAGCTCTCGTTCCTGTAATTCCTTCAGTTGAAGAGTTCCCATATGCACTCCGCCTTGTTTCGGAAGTTCTTTCTTCAAACGGTTCAACTTCACAGGGTTCAATCTGCGGTTCAACTCTTGCTCTTATGGACGCAGGTGTTCCGATTAAGGCTCCTGTTGCAGGTATTTCCTGCGGCCTTATCACAGAGGGCGACCGTTGGATGACAATGGTTGATATTCAGGGTCTTGAGGACTTCTTCGGCGCTATGGACTTTAAGGTAGCAGGTACACACGATGGTATCACAGCTATTCAGATGGACCTCAAAATCAGCGGTCTTACTCCTGAAATGGTTAAAGAGGCTCTTGCCAAGACTCACAAGGCTCGTAACTACATCCTTGATGAAGTAATGCTCAAGGCTATTGCAGAGCCGAGAGAAGAACTCTCAAAATATGCTCCTAAGATGTTCACAACAACAATTCCTGCTGACAAAATCAGCGAAGTTATCGGTAAGAGCGGTAAGGTTATCAAGGAGATTCAGGCTGAATGTGAAGTTAAGGTTGATATCGAAGAAGATGGCGAGCTCGGACAGGTATTCGTTTCGGGTATTGATTCCGATAAGTGTAAGCGTGCAATTGAAATCATCAACACAATCGCTGTTGATCCTGAGCCGGGTGCAATGTACCTCGGTAAGGTTACTCGCATTATGGACTTCGGTGCTTTCGTTGAGATTGCTCCGGGTAAAGAAGGTCTTGTTCACATTTCTCAGCTTGATGTTAAGCGTACAGAGAATGTAACAGATGTTGTTAATGTTGGTGACATCATCCGTGTTAAGGTAATGGAAATCGACGATAAGGGCAGACTTAACCTTTCCCGTCGTCAGGTTCTCATCGATGTTGACGGTCTTGTTCCTGAAAATGACCTTGATGCAGAAAGAGCAGCTCGTCCGCGCAGACCTCACAATGACCGCAGAGGCGGCTATAACAGAAACAACAGAAAGTAATTTCTTTAAAATCTGAAATAATTTTATATAATCAGTCCCTTTCAATTTGCACAATGCGTTGAAAGGGACTTTTTTTAATTGAAAATTGAAAGTGGAAAATTGAAAATTATGCTTGAGTTGATAGTTTGATTTAAGGATAAACTTTATGCACAACTGTAGGAGCGTTCATTTGACGACTGCACGGCTAGCTGCCATTTATAATACAAGAGGGTAATTTGATTAAGAAATAAATTAAGTACTCAATATGTGATTTGTATTCAATATAATTATCATCTTGATTTCAACAGAATAACATAGTATAATTAGCTTAACAAAAATTTCCGACAAAAACGGACACAGATTTATAAAGGAGAGAATTACAATGCAGGTTAAAATTTCCGATTCTATAAAATACATTGGCGTTGATGACAAGAAAATCGACCTTTTTGAAAGTCAGTATCTTGTTCCCAACGGAATTTCTTACAATTCATACCTCATTCTTGATGAAAAAGTTGCAATTATGGATACGGTTGACAAGAGAAAGACTGACGAATGGCTTGAAAATCTTGACAGAGAGCTTAACGGCAGAACTCCAGATTATCTCGTAATCAGCCACCTTGAACCCGACCACGCTTCAAATATCAAGGTTGTTTCCGATAAATATCCGTCAATGAAACTTGTCGGCAATGCAAAGACTTTCTCAATGCTTCCGCAATTTTTCCCTGATTTTGATTTTGCTGACAAAACAGTTACGGTCAAAGAGGGTGACGAGCTTGAACTCGGTTCGCACAAACTCACTTTTGTAATGGCTCCTATGGTTCACTGGCCTGAAGTTATGGTTTCTTACGAAAGCACAGAAAAGGTTCTCTTCTCAGCTGACGGCTTCGGTACATTCGGTGCTCTTGACGCTCAGGAAGATGACTGGGCTTGCGAGGCAAGAAGATACTACTTTAACATCTGTGGTAAGTACGGTGTTCAGGTTCAGAATCTTCTCAAAAAAGCTGCAAAGCTTGATATTCAGAAAATCTGTCCGCTTCACGGTCCTGTACTTGACGAGAACCTCGGTTGGTACATCGGTCTTTACGACACTTGGAGCAAGTATGAGCCTGAAACCGACGGTGTATTTATTGCGTACTGTTCTGTTCACGGCAACACAGCTAAAGCCGCTGAAAAGCTCTGCGAGATTGTAAAGACAAAGACTGACAAAAAAGTTTCAATTGCAGACCTTTCTCGCACTGACCTTGCAGAAGATATTGAGGACGCTTTCCGTTTCAGCAAAATGGTTGTTATTGCACCAAGCTATGACGGCAGCGTGTTCCCGATTATGAATGATTTTCTGCACCATCTCAAAATTAAGGGTTACAAGAACAGAAAGGTAGCTATGGTTGAAAACGGTTCATGGGCTCCTTCTGCAGCAAAAACAATGAGAGCATATCTCGAGGAAATGAAAAATATTGATATTTGCCCTACTGTTGTTACAATCCGTTCTGCAATGAAAGAAGAAAATATTTCACAGCTTGAACAGCTTGCCGATGAAATTCTTGCGTAAAACACAGGTAAACGGCTTGCAGCTTGTATACATAAAATCATTGTACTCTGAAGCTATTGCAAATTTTGTTTTGTAAAGGTAGAGATTGTTATTTTTGTAACAATTAGATAAAAAAGTCATAACATATTTTACACTTGAGATTTTATTCCGTTGCAAATGCAATTGAATTATTTGACGAATTTGTAGTACAATATAAACACAGTTGATGCTCACGAAATAAGCATTGGAACAGATTCGTTTTTAGGTAATTTGTTTTGGAGTTTTGAAATTAGTCATGAAAAGTTCTTTCTTGTTTTTTTCTGTATTCAATGCTTATTTCGTTAAATTATGATATATTCCTTCTATAACCCAATATACCCCGAAAATGGCCGACATTTATTGTCGGTCATTTCACTTTTTGGCAATCTGCAGTTTCAAATTCGTGATGGCAGTATAATAAAAAATGACATATTACATCTGAGTATATTATGGTAATCCTCTGAAGAGCGTTGCATCACTAAAATGCTTCATTTATCCCTGTATACTGACAAAATTCGGTTGTTTTGAAATATAATCTAATTTCTCGCGGTAAAAAAATTGTCAAATTCGGTAATTTTGCCTATAACATATTTTTGGAAAAAGTGGTAGAATATTACCGTAAGCATTAGTGTTTATCGAATAAATATGACAAATCAATTTACGGATGGTGAGAATATGTACGAGGTAGGCGAGGTTGTTCTTTACGGTGCAAACGGTGTTTGTGAAATTACGGAAATTACAACAAAAAAAATCGGAAAAGTTTCTGTTGAATACTATGTTTTAAAGCCTGTTTGTTCGGAGTCTTCAACACTTTTTGTTCCTACGCATAATGAACAGCTTGTTTCAAAAATGCGTGATGTGCTGAGTTCCGGTGAAATCAAGAGTATTTTATCGCAGAAAACCGATAACGAAATTTGGATTGACAATAAGTCAGAAAGATGTGAAAAGTTTAAGGAGATTATTGCAGGCGGCGATTGCAAAAAGCTGGTTGAATTGATCAGAAGAATGCACTTTCACAGCAAGCTCCAGCTTAAAAAGGGCAGAAGGCTTCATATGAGTGACGAGCGTTTTCTTAAAGAGGCTGAAAAAATGGTTTGCGATGAGGTTTCCTTGGTGCTTCATATTGACAGAGGAGAGGTACTTCCGCTTGTGCTAGCAGGCTGATTTATTTTTAATATTTTACGATGGGTACAGAGGTTTACTGAAAGCAGTCTTTTGAATTGCTTTCAATGTTATTCCTCTGTTTTTTTATTTTTGGTAATTCTAAGTTGTTTGCCTATTTACAAAATGTTGCATTTTGTAGTAAAATGTAATAAATATTGATTTATGGAGCAATTTGATGAAAAAAATTAAAAAGACACTTTCTCTTTTACTTTCAACAATGATTATTTTTTCATCGGTTGCAGGTGTAAGCACAACTGCTTTTGCTGCAACTGATGAATTTACATATCAAAATTTTAAATACAAAATGCTTGATGACAACACTGCAGAAATCTGCGGATATACAGGCAAAGACAGCTTTGTAACAATTCCCGACAGCATAAAATCCGTGCCTGTCACTTCAATCGGCAGAACAGCCTTTTATTCTGCTAAAATTAAGGAAGTGACAATTCCGAGTACTGTCAGAAATATCAAGTGGTGGGCTTTTTACGGCTGTAAAAACTTGGAAAAAGTCAATCTTAATTTTGGCTTGAAAACGGTTGGTTACGGTGCTTTTATGAACTGCAAAAGTCTTAAATCCGTGAGCATTCCTATGTCTGTAACGCAGATTTGTGACGATTCTTTTGCAGTAAGCTGTACGACTAAGGCAGGTGTTTTTGACATCTACAGCAAGCAAACAATCAGCACACAGCAGTACACAACTGATTCAGCGTTTACACTTGAGGGATACACAGGCACTACCACAGAAAAGTATTGCGACGATAATTCACTTGACTTTCTTTCTGTAGGCGGAGTAACCTATGGCGATGTTGACGGCAACGGTGAAGTAGATACCGGTGATGCTAAGCTTGCCAAGAGCCTTATCGGCAGTATCCCGACAGAAGAACAGCTCACTGCAGCTGATGTTGACGATGACGGAAAAATTACCGAAAACGATGTTAATTTGATTTTGCAGGCTGTCGGAAATGAATTTTGCAAAAACCTTTTTCCGTGTGCAAAGGCATTGTATATTGCACCCGACTACCTTTCGGGCAGAACAATGTATTGTGACGGTGACAGCGTTGCCTATGGTTCAGGTACTGACACAATGGGCAATTCAACATATTCTTTCTGTAATTATGTTGCCGAAAAATATAATATGACAATGACTAACAAAGCCGCACCCGGTACAACTCTTGCAGTAAGAAAAGATTTTATCGGTACAGACCACAGAAGTATACTTGAGCGTGTCCGTGAAATGAAAGGCGACTATGATGTTATTCTGCTTGACGGAGGTTTTAATGACCTGTTCAAGAATGTAAAAATCGGCTCAATGACCGACAAAAATAATAAGTCGGGGAAGTATGACGAATATACAACGGCTGGAGCATTGGAAAGTATCTGTTATTTTCTTGATGAGAATTATAAAGATTCAATTAAACTCTTTGTACTATGTCACGATTGCTCAACAAGAATAAAACAGTCGCAGTATTGGGCTTTGATTAAAAATATTCTTGATAAATGGGATATTCCGTATATCGACCTTTCCGAAGAAACAGAACTTACTGATGATAACAGCGAAATCACTACCCAGTATTTTAAATATAATACAACGACCAAAAAAGGCGACGGAATTCATCCGCTTGCATATGCTAATATGAAGATATACGGACCTGCCGTTGCCGAAAAGCTCAATGAGGTTGCGCAGAGCAAATCTGAACTTATTGTTCCGACAACCGAGCTTTCAATGGGGCTTTTTGAAACATATACCCTTGACAGTGAAATTACCGAGTTGAGGGGAAGTATCTCAATGAGCTACTCAAGCAGTAATCCATCTGTTGCATCGGTTGATGAAAACGGAAACATTGTGGCAACAGGTGTTGGTGATACGGTAATTACCGTACTGACCTCTGACGGTAAGGTGAAGAATGTCAGCGTAGATGTAAAATTGCCGGCAATGGCAGTCAGCTTTGACAGAAAGAAAATGTCTTTATTAGAGGGAAAATCAGGTTCACTGAATTTTTCCGTTGCAGACGGCGAGGCAACCTGCAAAATGCAATATTCGTCATCTAACCCGAATGTTGCATCGGTTGACGAAAGCAGCGGAGAAATTACCGCCAATAAAACGGGAAAAACAACCGTATCGTGTACCACAGCAAACGGTGTAACGGTGAAATGTCTTGTTTATGTAACAAAAAGTGTTCAGTCAAAAACGCAGAAAGCGTAAGGTATTTATGAAAAAATTTAGCAATACCATAAAAATTACTTCATCTGCTCTGCTTGCATTATGTATGGTATTTTTAATGTCGGCTTGTGCAAACAGCAACAGTCAGCCGGAACAATCGCAGACAACTGAGCAGACAACCGTTCAGCCGACCACAATGTCGGAAGAAGAAATCAATGACCAAAAGCTTGACAAGTTCATCTCTAATATGACCCTTGAGGAAAAGGTAGGGCAGATGTTCTATGTCCGTTGTCCTGATGAAGATGCTGTTAAGCAAGTCAGTAAGTACAACATAGGCGGATATATTCTGTTTGGCAGAGATTTTGACGGAAAAACCAAAGATGAAGTTATTAACGATATTCAAAGCTATCAGGACGAGGCTGATATTCCGCTTTTAATCGGTGTTGATGAAGAGGGCGGAACGGTTGTGCGTGTCAGCAGTAATCCTAATCTTCGAGAAACTCCGTTCCTTTCACCGAAAGATACCTATTCAAACGGTGGTTGGGATGCAATTGAACAGGACGCAAACGGTAAGGCGGATTTACTGCTTTCACTCGGAATAAATGTCAATATGGCACCTGTCTGCGATATGACTTCTAACGAATACGGCTTTATGTACGACCGCTCTTTCAGCTCGGATGTTGATATGGAGGACAGGTATGTAAGAACCGTTGTTGAAACAAGCAAGGCTAAAAAACTCGGCACGGTTTTGAAACATTTTCCGGGTTATGGCAATAACAGCGATACACACACGGGAATTGCCTATGATGACCGTGAATATTCGGAATTTGAAAATACAGATTTTAAGCCGTTTTATCAGGGAATTGAGTCAGGTGCCGATTGTATTCTTGTTTCACACAACATTGTGAACTGTATGGACAGCGAGTATCCGGCTTCTCTTTCACAAAAGGTACACAACATTTTAAGAAATGACTTCAAATTTGACGGCGTAATTATGACCGATGATTTGATTATGGACGCAATCACGGAATTTACAGGCGATGAAGCGGCGGCAGTTACAGCCGCAAAATGCGGTAATGATTTGCTCTGTTGCTCATCTGTTGAAACCCAGTATCCCGCAGTTCTTGAAGCTGTTCAAAACGGTGAAATACCGGAATCTCAGGTTGACGCATCCGTAAAACGAATTTTAAAATGGAAACAAAACCTCGGCATTTTCAATATTGACACATATCAGAAAAAAGTGAGAACAACAGAACCAACTGATGTTGTTGTAAGTGAAGAATGAAAAGTGAATATTTAATAGGTGTGTTCGGAAGATAGAGTGAATTGTTCATAGGCTATTTTGCCTGAGCATACAATTGATAAAATTCTGACAATAAAACATAAAACACCCCGAAGATTTGACTCTTCGGGGTGTTCTGTTTCTAAAAGTTGGCTGAACAGATCTGATATACTTATTCTGCTGTTGACTCTTTCCGGCAGGAAGGAGGTGACTTTCTTGAAGTTGCTTATATCCTTTTTCCTATCTGTTGGAGCAAGTGTAGTTGCCTACTACATTTGCAAGTGGTTGGATAGATAGTAACTTCAACAGCCAACCTATGAAGAAACCCTCGAAGCTACCGACTTCGAGGGTTTCGTTTTGCCCAATGGACTAATTACATCATTTTGCCTACAATTATTGTAGCACACATTTCTGTGCATTTCAAGTATATGCCGAAAAATTATTATTCCTGATTAGAATTATTTAACGCTTTTACAAGCAAAGACTCAAAGCTTTTTTCAAAGTTTTCGTCATCTTGTTTTGTACGCTTTTTCGGTCCTTTAATGTGATGCTTGCCATTTGACATTCTCGCCTTTTTGGCAAGGTGCCTGTCCATAAGCAGACCGCCTATGTTATCATCCGAGAAAATTTTTCCCGACTGATGAATACAGTATGCACCTTTTCCAAGCACAAGTGCCGCAACTCCGTAATCCTGAGTTACCGCAATGTCGCCCTTTTTACAAAGATTGACAAGCGCCAAATCAACTGCGTCTGCACCTGCACCGATAATTTTTATCTCGCTGTAATCGGATTTGAGAATATGGTTTGTATCGCATAAAAGAACAACTGAAACATTGTGACTTTTTGCAATTCTCTCAACTGATTTTACAACGGGGCAGGCATCCGCATCAACAAGAACAGTTATACCGTTCATTATTTTTCCTCAATCTTGATTGAGTTGATAACAGGCTGATTTGCTTTTTCAACAGTACCGTTTGAATCTGTAACAGGTGTGTCCTCGCAGATTTTATCAACAATGTCCATACCCTCGGTAACCTTGCCGAATGCTGCATACTGACCGTCAAGATGTGTGCTGTCAGCCTGAACAATGAAGAACTGTGAACTTGCACTGTCGGGATCGTTTGAACGAGCCATTGAGATAACGCCTCTTGTGTGTGAAAGGTTGTTTTCAACACCGTTCTGAGCGAATTCGCCCTTGATTGTTTTTTTACTGCCGCCTGTGCCGTCACCCTTTGGGTCACCGCCCTGAATCATAAAGCCTGAGATGATTCTGTGGAAAGTAAGACCGTCATAAAAGCCGTCTTTTGCAAGGCTTACAAAGTTTTTAACGGTAATCGGAGCAAGCTCTTCGTAGAGGTCAACCTTGATTTTGCCATAATTCTTAACATCAATGATTGCTGTGTAGCTTGACTTGTAACTGGTTGTGTCTGTGCTTGCTTTTGTTGTTTCCTCGTTTGAAACTGCAGAAGTTGCTTTTTCAGCAGAACTGCTCTCGGTGTTACCGCCGCAACCGCTGATTAAAAAGCAGGTGCAGAGAATAACTGCGGCAACCATAATTGCCGAAATCTTTTTAATTTTTGCCATTTTTTAAATTCCTTTCATAAATAAATTCACTTTTATTTTAGCATTATTATGTCTGCAAATCAACCTGAATTGACACAAAAATATAAATGTGATAAAATTTTTTGTATATGAAATATCTACAAAAGGGGGAAGTGGCTTGAAAAATAACGAGATAACGGAAATTACTCCGAAACGCAGATTGTTTGAGCTTAATCTCGGTGAAGTTTGGAAGTA
>CAJMRT010000013.1 GCA_905215855.1 uncultured bacterium | reverse complement strand
CACAAATATTGCAAAGCCTATCCACACTATCGGCATATATTGCTCCATAGAGTTATCACCCTCCTTTTTGCATAATTCTAACACAATATTGTATAATAGTCAAACTATTTTGTTGCTGTTTTATGCATTCTCTGCTAAATAAATTCATTTGGCTAATCGCCAAAAATGTACAATAAAAATCACCTCCTATGATAATAAAGAAATTACCATAGGAGGTATTTGTTAATAATCTTACAATCCGCATACTCATAATCAGTACTAAATACAAGGACATCGTCACTGCGGACAGTTCTAACCTGCGTTGTTCTGCCGAAATCATTATGTTTGATTTGTTACACTAGCATTTCGCTCTCATTATAACCACACATAACCATAAAAGCAACATAATCTATGGTTTCGTCACGATTTTCGGGACTTATTGACAAACTTACCTGCTGAATTTTGGAAGTATTGACATTAAATTTCTGATAGTGTATTTCGCGAGTGGTGTTTTACAACAAAACCTTGCTTGTTGTAAAACATCTCGGCAATTTTACCTGCGATTAAAGAAATATTATCGTAATCACCATAGGAATATTCAAAATAATCACCGCAAGCGTAACAGTATCGATTTTTTTACTTTTCATTTGCGTTAATAATTACAAAAATCAAATATTATTGTAATACTTTTCTGCAAGGGTGAAGAATATTGTTTCGAGTGAATCCAAGGACTGTTCTAACATATTAAATGATACACTGCTTTGGTCAGAATATTCAATTTTAATACTTACGGTGGTAGCATCGTCAATAATCAGTTCTTTGTTTTTGGAAGTATATTTTTTCAAAGATTCCAAAGCATCCTCGGTTGTGTCACACAACAATTTCATATCCGTTTCGTCAATCAGAAGATTTTCAAAAGCAATATAGCCGCATTTGCAGATAGCGTCAAAAAGGTAAATTGTGCCTTCTTTTCGCGCATAAAAAGAACAGCAGTAGTCAAAATTTGAATGATTTTTTGAATAACTCACGGACACTATTTCTTTTTTTGCACGCATTTTTCGTTTGGAAATATTATGAAATAACGACCGTAAAGTCATATCGGTTATGTCATGGTCGTTCCGCAGAACGGACAGAATTTCGGAGGATTGCCGTCAGGCTTATAGCCGCAGGCAGGGCAAACAATTGCCGCAGAGTTTTGCGGATAAAACGGCTGTTGCGGCTGCTGATTTCCTGTGTTGCTCTGTACAGGCATTCCGTTCTGCTGATAACCTGTATTGTTCTGCATAGGCATTCCGTTCTGCTGATAACCCATATTGTTCTGCATGGGCATTCCGCTTTGCTGATATCCCATATTGTTCTGCATGGGCATTCCGCTTTGCTGATAACCCATATTGTTTTGCATGGGCATTCCGTTCTGCTGATATCCCATATTGTTCTGCATCGGCATTCCGTTCTGCTGATATCCCATATTATTCTGCATCGGCATTCCGTTCTGCTGATAACCCATATTGTTCTGCATACCGTTTCTGATTTGTTCGCATAATCTCATTAACTGCATTCCGTCATCAAACGCTCTCATAAGCTCATTTCTTACAGTACCGATTGACGAATCAACATACATTGATATGTCGGTTATGAACGGATGATTTACGATGAATTTTGCTTTTAGAGAAGATATTCTTTGCGGAGATGGCGATGTGTTTGTATCACGAACATACGGCTGAAGCGCAAGAGGAACATCAAGCATACCGTTTTGCCCGGAAAATGAGTTTGTTGCGTCAAACTGACTGCCAAAACCGCTGTTCATACCCTGACGGTTATCATAGCGGTCGTACTCATCGGGGATTCCGTCACGGTCGGAATCCTGCAGGGTTGTATATCCGAGTTCAAGCCAAAAGTCCTGCAGCTGTGAAAAATCGAATATTTCAGGATTGCTGTTTTTGAAATCTCTGCCTATTGTGAAATAGAATTTTCTGTTATTAAAATCAACAACAAGCTTTTCATTTGTGCCGGCACTTGCCGACTGAACAAATGCCGAATATTTCTGTCTGTTCTGTTCACGCTGTTCAAGATGAGTTTTAACATCAGCTATTGTTCTGTTTTTCCAACCTGATGAAAGCGAACTTAATTTGTGCTTGCAGTCGCTGCAAAGATAGCCGTCTGAAAGCTTTTGCCTTGTGAGGGCATTTACCTTTTCCCCGCAAAGGTCACAATATTTCTTTTCAAATAATCCCATAAACTTTCTCCTTTACAAAAGACTAACGATTTTCTTTTGAATGTTTGTAGCGTCTACTACAGAAATTGTGCCGTCATTATCTGTGTCGGCGAGTTTTAATTGATAGGAATCAAATTCAACATTATGAACAACCTGTTTTTGAACAAGTGTTGCGTCAATAACATTAACCACACCGTCCATATTGACATCATACGGAACTGTAATGTTTACATCAAAACTAACATCGTCTTTATACAGATATATCTCATACACCCTTGCAATACACTGCGGTTTGCTTACAGTAATGACATATTTGCCTGGGAATGTTTCATAATACAAATATAAGGGTTTTACATTACTGTTTTCCATTTCATGTTCAAAGCTACCCTTATAAACGCCGTCAAAAGTGTATTTATCCATCTTAACAGTAATAGTGTCCTTCGGTGAGCCGCCTGTTTTGAAGTTCATTATAATTTTGGCCTTAACCTCTTGCGTCACTTTAACCGATACACTGTAAATGACATCACCGTTTTCACCCGTGACAGCACACCTGAACTGAGTTTCATCAAAATCCGTATTCGGTCTGATGCTCAAAGCATTTGTTTTTGTACCCTTGAAGGAAAATTTGCTTGATGTGGATGAGTCGTCACTTATGTTTCGCCACACATATCTTGCTATACCTGTGCTTGTTCTTCTCCTTACTTTCATCTGCCACTGATAGCTTGCGGCATTGTTGGCAGTAACCGATATAGTTTTTTCTTTGCCTTTCATAATTTCTGCCTCAGTGGACTGATGTGTAAATGATGGCGATTTATCTGCAACAACGTAATATGCCCAAATATAATATTGACCTGTGGTTTCATCCTGAAGAATTGTCGCCTGACCGTCGTCGTTGTACAAGCCACATACTGCGCTCTTGGCAACCGCATATCCTCTGTTCATATTAAAGTATAGCTGACAACAATACATACCGCTGTCAAAAGCTTCTCCGTCGTTGAGCTTTCTGCTAACTTTGTTGTTTTTGTACTCATACCACTCAATATAATCAAAACTGTAGTAAGTGCTGTTTATCGGAGTTGCCGTAGTTGAGGGGATTTTCCGCTGTTCAGGTTTCTCCAAGCCTAAAAATCCAATTACAGGAATTTCTGTCTTATCAAGAAGTCCCGGAAAGTTACATTTTCCCGAATAAAAAGTACCGCTCTTTGAACCCGTTACTTTACATCTAAAGACAACATCTTTCCACCCTGAGTCAGGTCCTACAAGTTCTGCGTAGGTCTGAAATTTAAGATGGTCCGTAAAAACACCCGAAAATTTCGAGTCGGGTCTGTCGGTTTTATCGGAGAGGTTAACCCAGCTTAGGCTCGGAGCCTTTGCCTGCCATTGATAGGTAAAGGTTTCGTCTGTACTGCCGCCGTTTACTCCCACGATAATGTTAAGGACATCTCCTTTGTAAACCTCGGTGTCGATATATTTGATATAAGCCTGAGCCGCCGCATTTGCGGTTATGGCTGTCATAGGAAGAGCCGTTAAAAGCATAAGCACACACAGGGCAACACTCGAAATACGCTTTGCTTTTTTCTTGATTTTCATAAAAATCCCTCCTTTATGCCCAAGGGTCATCCGAAGCGGGAGTTCGTATGTCGGAGAGTGCAAGATTGCGCCACAAGAACCATTGATTGCCCTTTCTGCGAAGCTCAATCGGGCGAGGTGAGTCCGCTCCCGACGACTGAACCTGAACCTTTGCATAACCCTCGCTCTGATAGGTATATGCATACTCGGAAACGGTTATTTTGTACGGAACATTCGGTGTATAATCGTTCTTCACGGATGAACCCTCAAAATACGAGCGAGGAATATATCCCCTGCCCCTGATTCTGTCACGCAAAAACTGAATATCCATCCCGTTCATCGGCTGAGGTCCTTTTAATACATTGAGCATTTCTATTGTGTTTTCCGGACTTTCATCATATTCAAGCAACACAAGCATTGCAAATGCCGCTGTTGAAAGAGGTGACGAAAAGTCAAGCTCCGGCATTTTTTTGAGTTCATCTGCATTTTTCGGATAATCGGCAAATACAAATGTTTTGCTTTTGTACCTTGCATTGTTTACTGCTCCAGAAACAGCCTTTGTAACATTGTTTTTTACAGCCTGATTTGTCATATTTTTTAAGCTGTCAAATATACCCATAAACAGTACCTCCTTTTTAAAGTGCGTCAAGTGCGGCAGCAAGATAATCTGCCGTTACGGATGAATAAAAAAACGAGCTTATTTTTCCGAATTGTTTTGCCTGTTTAACCCTGTCGGCAAGATCGGGGTATGACTGTTCATCACAGAGCAGAGCCGTTTTGCAGTTTGGCAAATGTTCTTTTATTTTCTCACAAAGCTCAAGCCGCTTCTCGACAGTTGAATTGGCAAGTCTTGTGACATCCATAAGCAAAACATCAACTCTTTCTGCAATGCACAAATCAAGAATTTCTCCGTCCTGATTCGGCGAAACATTTTCAATACAAAATCTTCCCTTCCTGACAAGGGCATTTTGAATAGCCTCACTGAGCAAATTATTCTGAACACTGAGCAAAATTTTCTTCAACGGACATCACCCCTTTTCACCTATATCTTTCACTTATATTGTACAATTTTGCGGTAGAAGATGAATGTGCCAAACGGCATATTTCACAACATAAACAAAAAAACACAGCCGCCCGATTGTTCGGACAGCTGTGACCTTGTGCTAAAAATATCAATGGTGGGTAATTAAAAGGGGGGTAAATAATAAAATAATTATGCCTTATTCTTAACAGCACCGATAATGTAAAGTGCAGGAATAACAAGACCGCAGATAAGAGAGAACACATTAAACTGTGAGCCGCCTATCATACTGATAATTTCGCCTGCAACACACATAACCGCAACAATAACGCCCCATACAATACATGTGTTTGCCTTGTTCGGAAGTTTTGCATTGATAACGCCGATAATACCTGCAACAAATTCAGCAACCGCACTGATAAGTGCGAAAACGCCGCCGACATAAAGCATAGTCATATCGTATGTACCGTCGTTAAAAGCTGCAAGTGCGGCGATACCGAGAACAGCGATGATTGACACGATCAATGCAATAGCACCGAATACAATCATAAGGATTCCCGTTACTTTAAGAAAAGTTGAACCTTTTGCCTCCATAGTTTTTCCTCCTGTCATTAAATAATAAATTCTATGCGCCCTTGCCTTTAAATATTAACCTGACAAAGGGAGCATTTTGTACAAAAGATATCACCGTCCAAGCAGTTATATCCTGTAATTGTATTATACTGTTTTAACAGCAAAAAAATATGTGCCAAACGGCACATATTCAGAAAAAAGTATTTATTTGTCGTCATTTTTATTATCAAGGATTACAATTCCCGCCTCTCTTGCCTTTACGGCAAGCTCTGTTCTCGACTTAAAGCCTGTTTTTTCAAGCATATACTGTATATAGTTTTTGACAGTACCGGGAGCAATGTAAAGTCTTTTGGCAATTTCCGTGTTTGTATCACCGCTTGTCAGTTCACGCAAAACCTCAAGCTCCCTTTCGGTAAAATCCGTACTCATTGCGTTGCCGAATTTAATTTTCGGAGTTGTGTCGGGGAACACACGCTCACCGTTCATTGTTCTGTCCATAAGTTCAATAATAGGTTCGGAACTTACCTCTTTGTACCAAAAGCTGTCAACCCCTGCATCCTTGGCACGCTTTAGATAGGAATATTCGGGCATTGAGGTAACAATGATTATCTTAATTTTCGGGAACTTTGTTTTTATTCTTTCAGCCGCCTCAAGACCGTTTGCCCCCATTGAAGTGCATATATCCATTAAAATCAGGTCAACATCGGAATTTTCACAATGATAATCCGTCATATCGGCATTACTTATTGAGCCCGCAAGCGTATAGTTTTCGCTTTGGTTTACATACATTTCAAATAAAGTTCTCGGCATTGACTGATCTTCAACTATCAACACTCTTGTCATACTGCAGCACCTCGCTTTTCGGTATTGTGATTTCAAGAACAAAAATTTCGGAAGTCGATATTTTCATGCTTCCGCCGATTTGCTCCGCTTTTTTTCTTACGGAAGAAAGTCCGCCGCCCTCATTGATTTTTCGAGGCGGTTTTCTGCCGTTATTTGCAAATTTAAAAATATATTTTTCACCGTCGTCAAGACTTTCAAGAATCATTTTATCTGCTTTTGCGTGTCTTGCGGCATTGTTAAGGCATTGCATTGTTGCAAAAGTCAGAACCCGTGCAACCGCATTGTTATCAGTCGGAAGATTTCCGACTGTTTCAAGCGTTATTCCGACAAGCTTTGCGGCATTTTCAATATCCTTAGCAAAGTTTTCGTCTTTGCAATCATTCTCTGCGGTATTCAGAACAGAAATATTGTTTTTCCACATTTCAAGTAATTTACTGTTATTTTCAGACAGAGTGCCGTTTTCAAGATATCTTCTTGTTGTTATCAGCGTACTGCCGAGCCTGTAATGAATTATCTCTTTTGTGCGAAGAATTTCTTCTTCTCTTGTCAGGTCACAGACCATTTCATTGTATTTTTTCAGATGAACATTAACCTTTTTCAGCTCGCCTATCTCATATTCCAAAATTGAAGTCAGCTTCGTAAACTCTGTTATGTCGGTTGCGACAAGCTGAAAATATGACTTTGAAAAAATTTCCGTTTCCGACAACGAAAAGCTGAAAACTCTGCCGTCATTTAATCTGACTGTAAATGTTCCGTCATTTTCATATTGAGAAACCTCTTTTATCTTTTCTCTGAAAGGCGCTGCAATGTTAAGCGATTTACCCGTAAGCTCAAGGCATATACTCTCCATAAGGTTATTTTTCAGCACAACAAGTCCGTTTTTATCAAAATAGCAAAGTCCGGCAGGCAGACCGTCAAAGCTCTCCTTGATTGACATTGCGGAAATATTGTTGTTCCTGCAGCGGTGAAGCCTTGCCGTTATGTACACAGACATTGCCGTGCAGTATGCCGTTATACCGACAGACAGAACAAACGGCATTCTGCCGAAAAATTCAGCCATTATGTTAATTGAATTGTCATAGTAAATTTTACTCAGAATCTGAGTGCTTACCAAAAACATTGCCGATGAAATCACCGCAATAGCAACAGCCGAAACCGACCTCCACAATTTGATTTTATACAGAAAAGACACTGTTGCGTTGTGGATTGCCATACAGGTGACAACAAACTGTACGCTCATCAGTGCAACGCAAATGAATGAACGCATTTCAAACACGGGAGTCATATGCCGTCACCTCCGCTTTGCATACATACAAACACAAACAGCGTGTCGCCGTCATATTCCGCGGTGACATTTCCGCCGAGTTTTGTAATATCGTCAAGTAAATCATCGGGAATTTTCATTTCATTTTTGCTGTCACAGTTGATTTTTAAATCAATAAATTTATTATCAGCCTTTAAATTAAACAGCAACGCATCTGTGCAATTCATTTTGAGTCTTATAAATTCTCCGATAAATTTGAAGATTGCAATTGACTTTTCAGCGGATATTTCTCCCGATACATTGCTGAAAAACGAACAGGAAATTCCGTAAACAGAAATGTACTCGGCAAGTTCTCGGATACTGTTTTCAAGCTCAAAAGCATTCAGCATTTTTCTGCTTTTTGCCATAATGAGCAGATTGCTTATTCTCTTGATGTAGACATTAACGACACAGGCACCGGCATAATTGACCGAAATATCTCCGCTGTTATTTTCAATGTTTTTGAGTATATTTTCAAGGTCGCAAAGCTGCGGGCGGATAAATTCGGTTATGTTGTCATAGAGCTTGTTCTGTTCGGTTACTGCCGCTCTGCGTTTTTTCAGCTCTGCCTCTGATTTCAAGATTACATTGTATTCTGAAATCTGTTCCTTAATCTCCGAAAGCTCTCTGTTAATTCGGTTAATTGCCGATATGTCTTCCGTCCAAACTGCCTTACCGCCTTTTATATTATGCTTTTTTAGAATTATATTTTCATCAATCACAACGCTGTTACCGTTTTTCAGAACAACATTTTTTGAAACATTTGCCGCATTTTTTGAGCGGTATTTCATATTGCCATCATTGTCAAATATGAGAGCGTTAAGATTTGACGCATTGAAAAAATTGCCGTAACCCGTATTTGACGGCACAAGACCTATCTGAATAAGGCTTTCCCATAAAGCAATTGAGGCAAAACAGAATACCTCGGGAACATTGTAAATTCTAAGTCCCGAATATCCGTGATTCAGATTGTTCCAAACGGTATAAATTATTGCGACAAGAATTATTACAATCGGAATCCACAGTTTTTTGCGTGTTGCGGAAATTCTGCATTGATTGATTGAAAGCACAATTGACGAAAGCACAAGCATAAAAATCCACACTGCAATTACATAGTAAACAGGTCCGTAGCTGTATTGCTTGTTCCAATTGTGAAAATCTGGAGCAAATACAAAAGCAAGCTGATGAAAATCGTTCGTCATAACAAGCAGCACAAGAACGGCGGCAGGGATAATCAAAAGATATTTTCGGTTATTTGTATTTTCAGGCTTGCCTATATTCAGCATTGCAAAAAACATCATAAACGGCAAAAACACCATTGCTATGTAATATGAATACCAAAGGTACCGTCCGTATGTGTTGATGTCGGCAGGGCTGTTGTATTTTATGGCACGAAGAGCCATCCACAAGAGCATAAGCGCCGCAGATATCACAAGGCAGATTCGTATATTCTTCTGAACAATGCGATATGAAACAGACACACCCCAGCCTATAATAAGCCCCGAAAAAATAATAACATCAAAATTTTCCATATAATTATCTGCTGAGGAAGTAAGATGAGAAAAAATTCTCACCGCACCGCCAAACAGGAATATAATTATCCCGATAACAGTCAGAAGTTTTGTTTTGTCTACTTTGCGAACCATATGCCACCAGTCAGTTATTTCAAGTTTAATTTCAGCAACATAATTTTTTTCAAAATACCAATGTTGCACATCATTTTATTGCATAATAACACAATAATAGGTATATCATTTTTAATATTAAAATACGATATATCCTCATATTCTGTATTTCCGGTTGCTATGTATTCATCGTAGCCTTTGATTTTTAAATATTCTTTTGAAGTACTGCAGACTTCTGATTTATTGCTTGTACAACCTGCAAGCATAGTTATCAAACATAAAAGTATTGTCAAAAATAATGCTGATTTCCTTTTCATAATAAAACCCTCCTTTGTTTTTTACTTTAATTATTTTCTTATTGTAAAAAGTAAATTTATTTATCTTTGGTGTGAGAAATTCAATTAAATATTATTTGTATCTTTGATTGCCTTATAATTTATCCCCAGCCTTTTCAGTTCATCTAATGCAGCAGGATTAGTGTCATTAACTAACACCATTCTTTCGTGTGAAATACACCGAAACCATGGTATTGAATTTTTGTAAAAGACTAAATCTTCCGGATAATCATAGGCATTCCAAGAAGAAAAATCACTCGGTTCATTTAATAACTTTACAGTATCTTTATTTATCTTATAACAATGAATTTGTTGCCCTGTAGTATATCTCGGCATTTTTATTTCATCGGAAGATATTTTATAATCGCTAAATTCGGTCAAATAATCAAAATATCTCTCAGAATGGTCTTTTTTGTGAATTTGCTTTACTGTAAAAAAGCTAAAACTGTCACTATTAGAAACAGCAAGTTTCAATATATTTTTGTATTTGCTATTGTAATTTTCGTAATTCATAAAAACATAGGTCATAACTTCACCATTCTAATACAAACTTTCATTTAATATATAACTTTATTCTCCGACAATATAACAGACATTTGTGAAAATTTTTCCGTCTGAAAGCATTTCTAAAAATTTATCAATGCTAATTTTACCAAGGATAACTTCCTTTTCGTTTGATTGTCCCCTACACAAAAATATGACTGTCTTAATAGGTGAATATCGTCGGTATGCAGCTGTTTTGCACTTTTCTGTTCAGATACTAATATCAGGACATCATACATAAATATTTATTCCTTTCTAATCAATCACAAACAAATTTCGTTGTAACTTTAATTTGAATTTTAAGATTGTGTTGCTTCATCTAAAGTGATGAATGGTATAAATTTACTCCTGTTTTTAGACTGTTTGCTTTTTAATTTTTTAAGATGGATTTTTTGCATATTTACATACAAATCTGTATTGGGTTTGTCTGTTGGTTCTATAAAACAAAATATTCTGAACTTACCGAAAGTAACGGATTTGTCGGCTATATGGGTCGAATCGGAATATGCAAGAATATCAATCTTGCGATTTGGAACTGCCACAAAAAGAACCTGATCCCCTGTTTTCTTATTTTTTATCCTACAGGATCTCACGGAATTATTCTCCCCTATACTGTCATTATAAGAAAGGTCAGACCTCTCAAATTCAGTGTATTCTGCATCTCTGTTAAAAATAGATATTTTGTTTTTAAACTTCGTGTAAACAGCAGGAAAAACTTCTTTCGTGTATTCATCAAGCATTAAAACAAATTCACTTTTTGGAAAATCCAATAATACTGCATAAACAAAATGAGTTTTTATAGTGTCTTCGTTTTTTGAATACATTACTTCATCGTAAATGTCTGAAAATCTCATAAATTTAGCGCTGTTATTGGTATAGTACCTATAAAACAGCAACAGAGGGAGCCAAATAGGTACGGCTACAAAGAATAGCAGTCTGCCGCTGCCATTGTCGGATGACACATTCTCCGGCGGCACATAGTCAGGCGAACTGCGCTGAATCATTATTATGATAATCAACACCGCATAAAAAGTCATTACTGCAATAATGAATATTAAAGCAAACTTCTTTTCTTTAAGTTTTCTTTTTTTGAGTTCTTCTTCGCTAAGTTTTTTATTTTTCTTTTTATTCATATTTATACCTACTGTTTTTTAAATAAATTCATCTATAAGGCGATTATAAATATGAACATCTAAAAAAGCAATATAAGTTATTATTTTGTCATTATTTTCAGAAAATATTGACAAAAGCTAAAGTTTATTTTTAGCAGTATTAACTCACGATTTTGCCACACACTCAATTTATAATACAAAAAATTAAGGAGCAAACCTGAAATCAGGCTGCTCCTTAATTATCCTTATCAAGTTCCAAATACATATCAAATTCAATTTCTGACGAAAGTTGTGCCATAGTTTTAAGAATATCGGATGAAAGAAAAATAATCGGGTGTTCAGATGATTCGATTACAACACAAAATTTTGCAGTTAATTTATATTGATTTATTAAACTGACAATGGTATTCAAATTTGGTTTTAGCATTTCAATCATTTTCTGCATTACGACTTCAACCTCAATAGTATCTATGTAATCGGTCGAATACAGTAAACTTGACGCATCAACTATTCTTTTTATACTCTTGTTTCCGCCAAGATATTTCACATCGCCTAAATACTCTTTATCGACAGGAGAAAGATTTATTCTTTCGCTGATTCTGTCAATATTTATTTCAGGATTTTCAGTCCATAAAATAAATTCTGCCATAATTTTGTGCATATAATCACCTTTTCACATTCTATTACTTACTTTCATTGAAAAAATAACTTTCAAATGAGTTATCTTTTACAGATTTCTATTAATAAGTTTTTAGCTTAGTTTGATTTATTTTAATATTATCATTCATTTTATCAATTTCGGGTTTTAGTGCATTAACATCATTGCTGATAATTGCATTTTTAAGATTTTCAAAATATGATATGTCTGTTTCATATTCCCTGATTCTGTCATAATTGACAGGTGCGGAATTTTTTAAATCATTCATATCGTCATTTAGCATTTTTAGATACTTTTCAATTTCATTTTCTGCCGAGTTATATTCTTTCAAATACAAATAAATATAAATAAAGTCTAATCCCAAAAATCATTAGTTTCTTCTATCTTTTCCTTACCTAAGCAGATTAATTTATCATATATCAGATATTTATCAAGATATTCAGAAATAGATTTTGCACTAAAAAATGACTCATATAATTCACTGTATTTTGAAAACATTCTGCTAATACAATTTGTAACATCTGATTTATCGGTTGCATCGGCAATATATTTCTCACCAGACAAACGGCTTAATGAAAAATCATCTTCTCCGTCATAGATACACTCTCGCAAAGATATCATTATAAAGTTTACTGAAACAATTTATATTTTGCTTATAACCGTGTTCTGCCATAAACGAATCAAATTGTTGCACAAATAAATTTTTAAGGCAATCTCCCATAGTATACTTCCTATCTGATTTCGATATTTTAAATACAAAGTAATATTATCACCAATGAAATGCAATACAACAACATCAGCAGTATATGCATTACAATTAGTTTGCATTTATAATTTTGTATTGACGTTACTTTTATATTTTGATTTTCCGATTTTATAAAATCAGAAATATTGTATGCCGTATGATACACTATACCTATCCCTAAACACACATAAATAAAACAAATAAGGAATGCAGACTTGACACCAAAATATATTAGAAAACTGCAGGTAATCGGCGGAATAATTGCATAAACAGTCGGCAAAATCAAAGGCTTTTTCAAAGTATGGTAATATTCCTTTTTATTTTTCTTTTCTGCATATGCAACAGCCTTCATAGGGTTGTCATATTTCCTATCCATAAATTTTGCATACTTTGAAATTTGAATAAAAAAGAGAATTCCGCAGAAAATTGAGCAAGCAATTCCGAACCATACGCACAAAAGAAGTTCGTTTGCTTTTTCTTCATATGTGAGATTATTTCCAGATTGACCGATTAAATCGGAATCAAGCAAAATAGGTATAATTGAGCCGATTAGCAAGCACCAAATTGCCGTTATACCGCTTGCAAGCCACTTTTTCATGTTATCCGATGAATACATTTTAAACAGCCAAAACAACATAATTAAAGTTACAGCTATTAAAACAATTGAAACTGAAATTTCAAAAGGGTTATGACTTACAACAAACCTTGACACAAACTGAATCGGCAAACACAGACTTGTCAAAAAGATGTTTTCGGTACAACTCATCAAGTTTACAATAAAATTAATTATCGTAGACATTACAATGAATAATAACAAAAGTAAATGAATTTTTTCTACCGACTTAATATTTTTGTAATTGAAATTTTTCATAGTTAACACCATCATTTTAAAGAATCGTAAATGCGATTGAAATTTGCAATTTCTTTCTCATTATACGGTGAATCGGGGTTGTATTCATACATTGACAAAATCCACTCAATCAGCGTGATATCATTGCCGCTTTTAACAAGGCAATTGTCGAGCAAATATCTAATTACTGTTTCACGATTGTAGAAAAATGTACCTGAATACATTAGATAATCACACAACAGAATTGTATGCTTGGGTGTATTCTCATTTGAAACCACATAAAGAAGATAACAGAACATATCTCTGTTATCAACCGATGAAAATTCTTTTTCAATGTTCTCAAGTGTATATTCAAAGTCGGATTTTTTAAGTTCGTCATATACAAACTGAAAATCTCCGTGTTTGATTTTATTTTTTAATTCTTTGAAATCCGGCATAATATCACCTCATTAAGAGTTCAATTTGTTATATTCATTAATTGCAATATAACTAAACAAATCATTCCCGTTTATAAGACACAAAACGCAATTTGCGCAAATGATTAGACACATCACAATTGCTATAATATCAATACCAAAAGCTAAAGTGTGTTTTTTAGTTATGTACTTATTATGCAGTCGAGTTGCAACTAACAAAATTATAGAAATTAACACAACATAATGAATAGCTTTTATCGTAGCTAATATTTCATTTGCACCCATAAGTGTAATAATTGTCAGATAAATACTTTGTGATATTAACAAAACAAATGTAAGAACAGATACAAAAATCGACTCCGTTTTCGGCATTTTTGGACTACCCTCAGACAGTAATTGTTTACAAACAAATACATCTAAAATCACCAGAACGCACAATACTGTTGCAATAATAATTTTCATTGCAACAGAAATAAAAAACGGATGCAAGAACAATATGAAATCAAAAGCAATACCGCTTATTAATAAAAGGGTATTCAGAATATAATAGCAATTTAATTTGGTTTTCATAACTCTCTCCTTAAACACCAAATTTTGATAAGTCTATATTACAGCAAATATCATTAAAATATTTTATCAGCATACCATACTTCTAAAATAAAAAACAGATATTATAATTTTTGCAATTCAATTATAACTATAAAAAATCCAATATGCAACAAATTATGCGGCTTTGTCGGCACATTTAGAATATATAACAAAGAAGCGTGAATAATTTTAGCATTAATGACCGTTAAAAATCATCACGCTTTCAAAGCGTTCTTTAGCATCTGTAATTTTACCTTTGGTAACTATAAAGAAAGTTAAATTAATAATCAAAATAAATACAATTGAAATGATTGTCGCAAGACACAAATTTGCAAGACTAAAGTATGTAATCAAACCAAATAATACCCCCGCCAAAGAAAATAAAACAGCCAAAAAGTAATATATTTTGTTTGATTGCAAAGTCAAATTTACTTTAAGGTTTTCGTCAAGCTGTTTTGTTTGAATTTTTATTAACGGAGCTAATATGCCCTCACGGGAAAGTAGTGATGTAGATGTAACTTTTAAATCAGTAATATTATTAGGGTTATCACAGTAAAATTCATATCCATTATCGTATGAAGAAGAACTGCAATTAAAAGCAGTATGCTTTTTGAGTTTATCGTAAAAATCAGTTTCGGAAATCTTAATAATATATTCAAATGATTTTTTCATACTTCTCCCTCATTTCCAATCAAAGGCATTTTTGACAACACAAGTTCTGAGTTATCTGTAACCTCTTTCAATACAGGCAGAATTTTATTGCTGTCCTCTGCGTATATAAAAAGTTCGGAATGGCAGGTCGGTTGCAAAATGACCTTACTGTTCGGAAGATACAAATCTATACAAGCGAGATACCTGAAGTTATTTTCTACGATACAGTCTATAATCAAATCATCTTCGTAACATTTGAGTGCGTAGCTTTTATTCTTTTTTATATAACTTCTGAGATTGTTATAGCAATCATAGCTTTTCTTATCCGACCAACTTTCAAACAGACATTCTTTTTGCGAAAATTTATTACCGATTATGATATAATCGTTTAAAGCAGAAACTATCTTTTTAATTGCATCACTGAATAAATTTGCGACACGGTAAAAATCCGCCTTATCTGATAACGAGACCTCATTATCAAAACCACCGTCCCAGTATTTTTTATATGTAATGTAATAAATTTCTTTCTGTTTATAAATTTTTCTTTTAAATTTAATTTTATCATCGCTGATTTTTATCATTTTACAATATCCTTCCGAACAATAGTGCTTACATAGGAATTATAAACTTACTTTACCTCTTTGCACTTTTATTATACTATTTTAAAGCAATATTTGTCAAGATTTGTATTAGTTATTTTAATACATTGATTCCGATTTTTATTTAAAAAATCGGGGAACAGAAATTATTTTATCTGTTCCCCGAATGTGTTTTATAAAATATTAAATTCAGTAAATTATTCTTTTACAATGTTTTCAAATGTGTGCCAACCGAGAACTGCACATTTTACACGGGCAGGCATATGAGAAATGTCAGACAATGCTCCGCCCTCCTCAAGCTCTTCAATTTCTTCGTCAGTTGCTTTACCTTGAATCATTTTAAGGAAAATATCTTTCAGATGTTCGGCTTCATCAACTGTTTTGCCGATAATCAAATCAAGCATAATATCGGCTGACGCCTGGGAAATTGCACAGCCGTCACCTGTAAATGAACCGTCTGTAATCACACCGTCTTTGATGTTAAGATTAAGCACAATGTCATCACCGCAGCTTGGATTCACACCCTCAAGGCTTGCCGTTGCCGTATCAAGCGGATGTTTGTGCATTGGATGAAGATTGTGATCGGTCAGGATTTCATTGTAAAAGCTTCTGTTATTTTCCATATCCCATTCTCCTTCTGACAGATGACACGCTGTTCAAAAATGCATCAATGTCATCTTTCGTATTGTAGAAATAAATGCTTGCCCTTGTTGTTGACGGAATGCCTAAAAATTCCATCAAAGGCTGTGCGCAATGGTGTCCTGCACGGACTGCAATACCGTCAGCGTCAAGAATACTGCTGACATCATGCGGATGAACTCCGTCAATTGTAAAGCTGATAATTCCGCAATGCTCTTTCGGGTTGTTACTTCCCTGAATATTGATGTGAGGAATTTTCATAAATCCGTCAAAGGCTCTTTTGGTAAGCTCTTCTTCAATAGCGCCGATTGTATCAAAACCAATATTTTGAATATATTCAATTGCGGTTTTCAGCCCCCATGCGCCAGCCGCATTTACCGTTCCTGCCTCGAATTTATGCGGTAAATCGGAATAGATAACCTTGTCCCTTGTAACGGAATCAATCATCTCACCGCCCGTTAAAAACGGCGGCATTTTTTCAAGAAGGCTTTCTTTGCCGTACAATACACCGATTCCGAATGGTGCCATAAGTTTGTGACCGGAAAATCCACATCAAGCGACTGAACATCAACGGGATTGTGCGGAACGCTCTGTGATGCATCAAGCACAACAACTGCACCGCATTCCTTTGCAAGCTCTGTGATACGCTTTATGGGAGTTTTGCAACCGAGTACATTTGATATGTGAGTTACTGCCACAAGCCTCGTACGCTCCGAAAAAGCCTGTTTCAACTGTTCTTCGGTAATTGTACCGTCAGGGTTGCATTCAATGTACTTTACCTCTGCGCCTGTTTTTTCTGCAACAGCTCTCCACGGCAACTGGTTGCTGTGGTGTTCCATTACAGTGACAAGAATTTCGTCACCTTTTTTAAGAAAATTCATTCCGTAGCTGTAGGCAACAAGATTGAGGCTTTCGGTTGCATTGCGTGTAAATATTATTTCACGCTCCGACCTTGCATTAATGAACTTTCTGACTGTTTCACGGGATTGCTCATAACACTCGGTTGCTTTGAAACCCAAATCATAAAGTCCACGCAGAGGATTTGCATTGAATTTTTTGTAGAACTCCATTTCCGAATTTATAACCGATTCAGGTCTTTGAGCAGTTGCGGCGCTGTCGAGATAGACTACAGGATTTTCTCGCAAAAGCGGAAAATCTTCTTTAAAATTTTTCATTTGCATAGCCTGTAACCTCCTCCAGACAGGATTTTGCAAGCGTTTCAAGCTCCTCATCACCGATTTTTGAGCATAAAGCGTCAAGCTTTGCACGAGCCATAAGGTTACAAGCCTCTTCCTCGTCAAGACCTCTGCTTGCAAGATAGAAAAGCACATCATCGGACGGTCTGCCGATTGACGCACCGTGGTTGCCCTCAACATCCTCTTCCGCACAAAGAATGAGCGGTACAGTCTGATTGATGACATCTTCGCCTAAAATGAGAACATCTTCGTTCTCGTCACCTTTTGCACCCGATGAGCCGAGTGGGAAATCAATTGTACCACGGAATAATTTATGTGCTTTATCTCTCAAAACACCACCGACATTCATTGAGCTAACGGTCTTTTTGCCGATATGCTCGGCAACATAGTTCATATCAAGCAACTGCTCGTCCTTGCAATAGTAGCCGACATTGAGGTCAAGCTTGCTCTGCCTGCCCAAAAGCGTTGTCTTTGTGCCTGTATAGGTTTCATTTCCGCCGATAAAAAGCTGTAATATCTCTGCGGCTGCATTATCTTCACATTCTGCACCGACATCGTTTATAAAGCGGAAATTTTGCGAAAGGAGATTAAGCTGTACGAGTCTGATTTCTGCGCCTTTTTCAGCTTTAAATTTCGTTCTTACGGCACAAATACCGTTTGCATTCCACGCTGACTGCATTGTCATAAACACGGTAAGTTCTGTGTTTTCGGGAGCGTAAAGTTCTACATCTGCAAAAGCGTTTTCACCGTTTTTGCAATTAAAAAACAGCTTTTCGCTTTTTGTTTTATCAGCCGATATTCTGATTTTTTCAGACTGTGATATTTTTGAGATTTCGTCAATCTCCTCGCCCATACCTGTCTGAATATTTGCAAATGAATCCCGGATTTTTGAATCTGAAATATTTGTATATTTTTCGATTATTTCTTTTTGAACAGGAATACTGTTCCAACCGTCAACGGGAATATTTCGGATTTTCGCCCGATTCACTCCCAATCGGTTCCAAGTGGGTGACGGAAGAAAGTTCACTGTTAAGTCTTTATTATCAACCATAATGTCCTCCTTATCCGATACTGCCCTTCATCTCAAGCTGAATGAGATTGTTCATTTCAACCGCATATTCAAGCGGAAGTTCCTTTGACACATTGTCTGCAAAACCGCTGACTATCATCGCCCTTGCATCCTCTTCACTAAGACCTCTTGACATGAGGTAGAATACAGCCTCATCGCTGATTCTGCCTATTTTCGCCTCGTGACCGATATCTGCGTGCGGAGTTCTGATATCCATTACAGGAATAGTATCTGAGCGTGACTTTGAATCAAGCATAAGTGACTGACATGAAACGGCAGATTTTGCATTTTCGGCAGATTTGTTTACAACAACGGAGCTTCTGAATGTGCTGATACCGCCGTCTTTTGAAATTGACCTTGTGTTCATAAACGAAGATGTTTCTTTTCCGATATGAACTACCTTTGCGCCTGTATCAAGGTTCTGACCCTTGCCTGCAAATGTAATGCCCGTAAATTCCATTCTTGAACGGTCGCCTTTTAAAATTGTCATCGGATAAAGATACGACACATGAGAACCGAATGAACCCGATACCCATTCCATAGTACCGCCATCTTCAACGAGCGCTCTTTTGGTGTTAAGGTTGTACATATTTTTTGACCAGTTTTCGATTGTTGAATATCTGAGCCTTGCATTTTTCTTTACAAAAAGCTCAACACAGCCTGCGTGAAGATTTGCTATGTTATATTTTGGAGCAGAACAACCCTCTATAAAATGCAAATCTGCACCCTCGTCAACGATAATGAGCGTGTGTTCAAACTGACCTGCACCCGGTGCGTTAAGCCTGAAATATGACTGCAACGGAATTTCTACCGATACTCCCGGCGGAACATACACAAACGAACCTCCTGACCATACTGCACCGTGAAGTGCGGCAAATTTGTGATCATTCGGACGGACAAGTTTCATAAAATATTTTTTTACCATGTCGGCATATTCGCCCTTTAACGCACTCTCCATATCGGTATATACTACGCCCTGTGAGGCAACCTCTTCACGAACATTGTGGTACACAAGCTCGGAATCATACTGCGCTCCGACACCTGCAAGAGACTTTCTCTCTGCCTGAGGAATACCGAGCCTTTCAAATGTATTCTTGATATCTTCGGGAACTTCAGACCATTTTGCGGTCATTCTTGTGTTTGGACGAACATAGGTTGCAATGTTGTCCATATTAAGTCCGTCAATAGGCGGTCCCCAGTTTGGAACTTTGAGTTCATTATAAATTTGAAGTGACTGCAAACGGAAATTCTGCATCCACACGGGATCGTTCTTTTTTTTTGAAATTTTTTCAACAATTGAGGCATCAAGACCTGATTTGATGCGGTAGGCATCATTTTCTTCGTCTTTGATATCGTAGACACTTCTGTCAACGTCATCGACATATGTTCTTTCTTTCATCTTAATACCTCCGTCAGAACTTTTCTGCATAAAGTTCAAGATACTTCTCAAAACCGTGTTCATTGATTTCATCAATCAACGATGCATCGCCTGTTTTAACTATATGGCCGTTTACCATAATATGGGTATAATCAACTTTGAGAGATTCGAGAATACCTGTGCTGTGTGTGATGATGAGCAATGCACCGTCACGGTTTTTCCGATAATGTTCAACACCCTTTGAAACTGTGCGAACCGCATCAACATCAAGACCAGAGTCTGTTTCGTCAAGAATTGCAAGCTTTGGATTGAGTAAAAGCATCTGCAAAATTTCTGCTTTTTTCTTTTCTCCGCCCGAAAAGCCTACATTTAGATCACGCTCGGAATATGACGGATCCATCTGCAAAAGCTCCATTGCCTGTCTGAGTTCTTTTTTAAAGTCCCAAAGGCGGATTCTTTTGCCACGGTTCTTTTCAAGAGCGTTACGGATGAATGATGAAAGTGAAAGCCCCGGAACTTCAAGAGGACTTTGGAATGAAAGAAAAATTCCGTCCTTTGACCTTTTATCGGGTGTTTCATCGTTAATGTTTTTTCCGTTAAAAAGTATTTCGCCTGAATTAAGCGTATATTTAGGACTGCCCATAAGTGCAAATCCGAGCGTTGACTTGCCTGCACCGTTAGGTCCCATAAGCACATGCGTTTCACCTTTGTTTATACTAAGATTTATATCGTGCAGAATTTCCTTTTCCTCTACACTTACAGTCAAACCGTTTACATCAAGTAATTTGTCTGCCATTTCATAATCCCACCTTGTTATATTATCAACCCACCAAAAGAGTGGATAATTAAAATATAACCTTTTCAACCCATTTTGTCAATGGGTTGGTATTGCATTTTTATCGTTTTTTGTATATAATCAAGGTATATAAGCAAAACAGGCTTGCAAAATATGCAAGCCTTGCCAAAAGGGGATAATTTTATGCTGATTTCAAGTAAAGGTCGTTACACGCTGTATGTGCTTGTCGATCTGGCAAAAAACGGGCAGAACAGATATATTCCGCTCAAAGAAATTGCCGAAAGACAGAATATTTCCAAAAAATATATGGAAGGCATACTCAAAACCCTTGTTGACCGCAATCTGCTTGAGGGCGTAAAAGGAAAGGGCGGCGGCTATAAGTTGACCAAAGAACCCAAAGATTATTCACTCGGTGAAATTCTTCGGCTTACAGAAGGGGACCTTGCATCTGTTCCCTGCACTTCAAAAACTCACGAGCACTGTAATCATATGGAATCGTGTCCGTCACACCCTATTTGGCAACAACTTGATAGCCTTATAAATAATTATCTTGACGGTGTAACCCTTGCAGATTTGCTTAAAAATACTTAATAAAATAAAACACACAACATCTTTGCTTTTATGAGGATGTTGTGCTATAATTTATGTAGTAAGTAATTTGAACTGATTTTAAAGCAAATTACACTGTTGTTATGAATCTATCAGCAAAAGCAGGTGATTTTATGGCTTTCGATACATTTGACGAGGGTATAAACCTTGGCGGAATGAGAAGCAAAAATGAAATTAAAACTTTGATATGTTATTTATATAATTCCGTAAAAGAAAATATGGATAAAGGAATCATCATTCAGGCGATTTTAAAACAAGGTCTTGCGAATTATTTTGAAACAAGTTCGGCATTTGACGATCTTGTAATGAACGGAAATCTTATTCCTGCCGACGATGAACATAAAACATATTCTCTCACGGAAAAAGGCGCTGAAATTGCAAAACAGCTTGACAGTACTGTTGCCTATACCATTAAAGAAAAAGCGTATGCGTGTGCGGTCAAGCTGCTTGCAGAAAAGAAAAAAGAAATAGAAAACAGAGTTAATATTTCCAAGAATGATAACGGTTTTACGGTTGAATGTTCCGTATCAGGCGGCGATATGGATCTTATGAAGCTTAACATCTATGCTCCCGAAATGGAACAAGCGCTTATTTTAAAGAAGAATTTTCTTGATAATCCAAATAAAGCGTACAAGGTTATGCTTGCCCTTTTGACAAAGGACAAAGAAACTGTCGGCGATGCTCTTGAAGAACTTTACGGCATTGTATAAAATTTCATACAAACAAATTTGGGCGGTCTTTTTGACTGCCCTTTTATATTTATTCAGAAAAATAGATTAAGGCCAAGCATAAGCGTCACTCCGGGGATTCCGCCTATTGCAGAAACTAAAAGTGACAGAGTGCTTATCGGCAAAGTTACACCTGTAAAAGTTCCTGTCAGATTTACGGCAAAAAGAGTCAACACTCCTATTACCATAGAAAGCAATGAGCGTTTGAACGGATGCTTGTTTCTTCCAAAATAATGCAGTACAGCAAAAATCAAGAAGGTTGAAAAGATAATCAGACATATTCCCCACCACGGCATTTTAAACAACTCCACATAAAAAAAATAAAACCGTCGGACTATCCGACGGTTAATTTTATGCTGATTATTCAGTTTATATGCTTACAGTACACCGAATTTTGAAAGCACATTAAGTGCAATTACAAAAATTACAAATACAGCAGCAAATACTTTTGTCCAGCGTGAGAGGAACGCATCAATTGAACGAGCCTTATTCTTTGAGAAATAAGAGTCAGCAACACCTGTTACGGCACCGATACCCTGCTGATTACCCTCCTGAAGGATAATTACAACGATAATAGCAACAGATACGATTGCGAGCAATACGCCTAAAATAATGCCCCAAATGCTCATTTTTATCTTCCTTTCATTTTAATAAATACGAATAAAACAAATTCTGCTTTAATAACTGTTTTATAATACCATAGAAATGCAACATTTTCAAGAGATATTACAAATTTTTTATTTATTTTTTTACGGTTATTACACTCAGAATTCTAAAAAACTGTTTTCGTCAAAATTAAATTAACGAAAGTTGTTCGTTTTGAGTATCTTCATTAACAGGCAAAGCACCTCTTGCAGGAAGTGAACTTGTTCTGTAACGCTTTGGATTTGTAAAAGTTCCCACTTTGTAGCGTTCTATGCTGAAAAGTCTGTGGCCTTTCTTTGGTTTGAGAACAGCAACACCCTGTGTTGAACGGGTAGTTTTGAGAGTGAGTGCGCCTGTATGAACGAGTAGCATATTGCCCGATGACGCCTTGAAGAGAACCTCTTCGTCCTCGGGAATATAGAGAAGTCCGACAAGCGGAGATTTGTCCGAGTATGCACCCGTGAGCTTTTTACGGTTAGTCTTTGTTGCGTAGGATTCAAGCGGAACTTTTGCCGCCTTGCCGTTTTCAAAAGCAAAGAGCAGCATACCCTTATAGTCCTTTGTAACAACCATTTTAACAGCATTTTCGCCTTCGTCAAAACCAAGCTTTGCGGCAACATAGTCACCGAGTACGCTTGCCTTTGTCTGTGCAAAATCATCAGCCTTTGCCTTATACACCTGACACTTGTCTGTAAAGAACAAAAGGTCGCAGTTGTTTGTGAACTCAAGCTCCTGAATAATTTCGTCACCGTCTTTGAGCTTTTGTTCACCGCTCATTCTGAGCGACTGCGGAGTAATCTTCTTGAAATATCCCTCTTTTGTAAAGAAAAGATTAACAGGATAATCGGGAATCTCGACTGTCTCTTCCTCATACTTTGCAACATCGTCATAGATTATGATACTTTTTCTCGGCTGACCGTATTTCTCGGCAATTGATTTGAGTTCTTTGACAATGATTGTCTTGATTCTTGCCTTGCTCTTTAAAATTTCGTCAAGCTCGGCAATCTCTTTTTCAAGGTCTTCAAGGTCTTTTGTACGCTTTAAAATGTATTCACGGTTAAGATGACGAAGTTTTATTTCGGCAACATATTCAGCCTGTATTTCGTCAATACCAAATCCAATCATAAGGTTTGGCACAACCTCGGATTCTTCATCGGTTTCACGGACAATCTTTACTGCCTTGTCAATATCGAGAAGAATTTTTTCAAGACCTCTTAAAAGGTGAAGTTTGTCGGCTTTTTTGTTGCGGTCAAAGTATGTTCTTCTTCTGACACATTCAATTCTGAAAGCTATCCATTCTTCAAGCAACGCTTTTACACCGAGAACTCTCGGCACGCCTGCAATAAGCACATTGAAGTTGCAGGCATAGGAATCTTCGAGAGTTGTAAAGCGGTAAAGCTTTGTCATAAGCTTGTCGGGGTCAATACCACGCTTGAGGTCAATTGTAATTTTAAGACCGTCAATACCTGTTTCGTCACGGATATCGGAGATTTCCTTGACTTTGCCCTGCTTTACAAGGTCGATAACCTTTTCAATAATAACCTCGCAGGTCGTTGTGGAAGGAATCGAAAGAATATCTATACAGTTTGCAGACTTGTCATAGACATACTTTGCACGAAGTTTAATACTTCCTCTGCCAGTTTCATAGACTTGATTGATAACATTTTCATCATAAATAATCTGACAACCACCTGTAAAATCAGGAGCCGGCAGAGTTGATTTTATATCGTGGTCGGGATCACGGATAAGTGCCGCTGTTGTTTCGCAGATTTCACGCAGATTGAAGGAACAGATATTTGACGCCATACCAACGGCGATACCTGTATTTGCATTTACAAGTACAGACGGAAATGCAACCGGCAAAAGTGACGGCTCTTTCATCGTGCTGTCGTAGTTATCTACAAAATCCACTGTATCTTTGTCTATATCACGAAACAGCTCGTTGCAGATTGCGTCAAGCTTTGCCTCGGTATAACGGGATGCCGCCCACGCCATGTCACGGCTGTAGAATTTACCAAAGTTACCCTTTGAATCTACATACGGATGCAGAAGCGCCTCATAACCTCTTGAAAGACGAACCATTGTGTCATAAATTGCAGAGTCGCCGTGAGGGTTAAGTTTCATTGTTGCACCGACAATATTCGCCGATTTTGTTCGTCCGCCGTTTAGAAGTCCCATTTTGTACATCATATAGAGGAGCTTTCTGTGCGACGGCTTAAATCCGTCAATTTCGGGGATTGCACGAGAGAGAATTACGCTCATTGCATACGGCATATAGTTCTCTCTGATAGTGGAAACGATTGGCTGTTCCACTACTTCGCCCGCACCGTTGATTACACCGTGAGTTTTTGACGGTGAAGTTTTGCGGGGAGTTTTTGAAGATTTTTTCGCCATTTATTTCCACCTCCAATCAGCTTACATCAAGCTGGTCAATATATTCGTTGCCGTGTTCTACTATATAATCTTTTCTTCCCTGAAGATTGTCACCGAGAAGAACATCAAAAATTTCTGCTGTCTGCTCTGCATCTGACGGAAGAACCTTGATAAGTCTGCGTGAGTCAGGGTTCATTGTGGTAAGGTTCATCATATCAGGTTCGTTTTCACCAAGACCTTTTGAACGCTGAATTGTGAATTTCTCCTTGCCGAGCTGTTCAATGAACTTATCCTTTTCAACTTCATCGTACGCAAAATAAACATCGTTTTTGGATGTAATTTCATAAAGAGGTGATTCGGCAATGAACACCTTGCCCTCCTCGATGAGCGTAGGAGTAAGTCTGTAAAGCATTGTGAGCAAAAGTGTTCTAATCTGGAAACCGTCAACATCGGCATCGGTACAGAGAATAATTTTGCTCCAACGAAGCGCATTCATATCAAAACTTGAAAGATTCTTGTTTGCTTTTGACTTAACCTCAACACCGCAGCCGAGAACCTTGAGCAAATCGGTAATGATTTCACTCTTGAAAATTTTGTCGTAGTCTGCTTTAAGGCAGTTAAGTATTTTACCTCTGATTGGCATAATTGCCTGAAAATCGGGGTTTCTTGCCTGTTTACAGGCACCGAGAGCAGAGTCACCCTCTACTATGAACAGTTCACGCTGTTCCGTGTCTTTGCTTCTGCAATCGACAAATTTTGCAACACGGTTTGTTATGTCGAGATTGCCCGAAAGCTTTTTCTTTATGTTAAGTCGTGTTTTCTCAGCATTTTCACGGCTGCGCTTATTGATAAGCACCTGTTCGCAGATTTTTTCTGCCTCAAGCGGATTTTCAATGAAATAAATTTCAAGACTCTGACGGAGAAATGCAGTCATAGCGTCCTGAATACCCTTGTTTGTAACCGCCTTTTTGGTCTGGTTTTCATATGATGAAACACTTGAAAAAGACGAAATAACGCACACAAGGCTGTCCTCAACATCGTCATACTTGATTTTGCTTTCGGTTTTGTTATATTTATTATTCTGTTTTAAGTAGCTGTCAATCTGATAAACAAAGGCATTCCGCACCGCCTTATCGGGAGCGCCGCCGTGTTCAAGCCAGCTTGAGTTGTGGTAGTATTCGGTGAGATGCACTTTATTTGAAAATGCAACCGAGATATCCATTTTACACTTATATTCGGGCTTATCGTCACGGTCACGGGTTTTAACCTCGGTTTCCCAATGCTGAATTGAGCTGAGTCCGTTTTCACCGACTACCTCGGCAACATGGTCAACAATACCGTTTACATAGTTGTAGCTTGTCGTATCAAAGCTTTTGCCGTTTTGATTGCGGAAAACAAATTCAATTCCTGCGTTGACAATAGCCTGTCTTTTCATTATGTCAAGAAAATATTCCGGCTGAATGTCGATATCGGTGAAAACTTCAAGGTCGGGTTTCCAATGAATTTTTGTACCCGTATCCTTTTTGCTATACGGCTCTTTTTTGAGCTTGCCGACAATCTCACCTTTTTCAAAACGGAGAGTGTATCGGTAGCCGTCACGGCGGATATCAACATCCATATACTCGGAGCTGTACTGGGTTGAACAAAGACCGAGTCCGTTCATACCAAGCGAAAACTCGTAGCTTTCACCCTCGTTGTTGTTATACTTACCGCCGGCATAGAGTTCACAGAAAACGAGTTCCCAGTTGTAACGCTTTTCGTTTTCGTTGTAGTCAACGGGAATTCCTCGACCGTGGTCTTCAACTTCAATTGAGCCGTCAGAATAGCGTGTAACGGTGATTTTTTTGCCGTAACCCTCTCTCGCCTCATCTATTGAGTTTGAAAGAATCTCAAATACGGAGTGCTGACAGCCATCAATACCGTCCGAACCGAAAATTACGGCAGGACGCTTGCGGACACGGTCGGCACCCTTTAGCGTTGTGATACTGGTATTATCATAATCGGTGGTTTTCTTTCTTGGCATTTTACTCTTCCTTTATCATTTTTCACCACGCAGTTTTTTGATTTTATCACGCAGATATGCGGCGTGTTCAAACTCAAGCAACTTTGCGGCAGCTTTCATTTCCTTTGTCAGTTTTTCTATCAACTGCTGTTTTTGTGCCTTTGAAAGCTTTTTTGTATTCTTAAATTCACTGTCATCGTGAGTAGAAATTTCAAGTATATCGCTGACCTTTTTGACAATAGTCTTTGGAACGATACCGTGTTCAACATTATATTTATTCTGAATTTCACGGCGGCGCTGTGTTTCGGTTATTGCAACCTTCATTGACGGTGTTACGCTGTCGGCATACATAATAACCGTACCCTCGCTGTTTCGTGCGGCTCTGCCGGCAATCTGAATAAGCGAACGGGTTGAACGGAGAAATCCCTCTTTATCGGCATCAAGTACTGCAACAAGAGAAACTTCGGGAATATCAAGACCCTCACGCAAGAGGTTGATTCCGACAAGAACATCAAATTCTCCGAGTCTTAAATCACGGACAATCTCCATTCTTTCAACGGTATCAATGTCATGGTGCATATAACGAACCCTGATACCCAGCTTTTCAAGATATGCGGTAAGGTCTTCCGCCATTTTCTTGGTAAGGGTTGTGACAAGGGTTCTTTGATTTTTGGCTGTACGGATATTGATTTCGGACACAAGGTCATCAAGCTGACCTTCGGTAGGCCTTACCGAAATTTCAGGATCAAGAAGTCCTGTAGGTCTGATAATCTGCTCTGCAACAACAGCCGATTTTTCAAGCTCAAAATCGCCCGGTGTTGCGCTTACATAAACAGCCTGATTTATTTTTGAATAGAATTCGTCAAAGTTGAGCGGACGGTTATCAAGTGCAGACGGAAGTCTGAAACCGTAGTCAATAAGGCTCTTTTTTCTTGCATAGTCGCCTGCAAACATTCCTCGTACCTGAGGAAGTGTTACATGTGATTCATCGACAAAGAGCAGAAAATCATCCGGAAAGTAGCTTAAAAGCGTATAAGGGGATGAACCCGGTGCTCTTCCCGACATTATTCTTGAATAGTTTTCAATGCCTGTACAGAAACCGATTTCCTGCAGCATTTCCATATCGTACCTTGTACGCTGTTCAAGTCGTTGTGCCTCAAGGAGCTTTCCGTTTTCACGGAAATATGCAAGTCTTTCCTCAAGCTCCCTGTCAATTTCCGCAAGAGCCCTTTTCATCTTATCCCCCGACACAATGTAGTGTGACGCAGGATAGATTGCGGCATGTTTCAGAACAGCTTTGAGCTCGCCCGTAAGCGGATTGATTTCGGAAATTCTGTCAATTTCATCTCCGAAAAATTCGACACGGATTATAGAATCGTTTGATGCGGCAGGGAAAATTTCAACCACATCACCACGAACCCTGAATTTATTACGGGTAAAGCTTACATCATTGCGTTCATACTGCAGTTCAACAAGCTTTTTTACAAGCTCATCTCGGGACTTTTCCATCCCCGGTCGAAGTGAGATTACCATATTACGGTAGTCAATAGGATCGCCCAGGCTGTATATGCAAGAAACCGAGGCAACAATAATTACATCTCGTCTTTCGGAAAGTGCAAGAGTTGCGCTGTGGCGGAGTTTATCAATCTCGTCATTGATTGAACTGTCTTTTTCAATATAAGTATCCGTCTGTGCAACATATGCCTCAGGCTGATAATAATCGTAGTATGACACAAAATATTCAACCGCATTTTCCGGAAAGAACTCTTTGAACTCACTGCAAAGCTGAGCCGCAAGAGTTTTGTTGTGTGCAAGCACAAGTGTCGGTCTTTGAACCTTCTGAATAACATTTGCCATTGTAAAAGTTTTACCCGAACCCGTTACACCGAGGAGCGTCTGTTCACGGTTGCCTGCATTTATACTGTTTACAAGCTTTTCGATTGTCTGCGGCTGGTCGCCTGTCGGCTGATATTTTGAATGAAGTTTAAATTCCATAATACACATCACATTCCAAATACGGATTTTTTTATTATGTTTCCTGTTACAAGGCTCTTTATTACAAAAGTCCTGTAACAGAAAACACATCCGAACAAAATTTCGATTTTAATTATAGAACAGATGTTTTAAATTGTCAAATGTTTCTTTTAAAGAACATTATTACTTTTCATAATAGAAGATGTTTCCCGCAAGCCTGCTTTCACGGAGAGAAACATAGTCATCATCGGTTATTATAAAATGGTCGATAAGCTCAACTCCGACAGTTGCAAGCGTACTCTTCAAAACTATTGTTGTGTCAAGGTCGCTTCCCGAAGGCAGAGCCGTTCCGCTGGGATGATTATGTGCTATAAACGCAGTTTTGGCATTGTGACGAAGTGACAAATCAACAATTTTTCTGACGGGCATATCGGATGAATTGAGTGAACCTTTTGAAATTATATCAAAATAAATCATCTTGCCCTTTGCATCACCGAGCATGAGAGCAACACATTCGTTTGTTCTGCCAATGAATTTTGCTTTAAAAATCTTTCCGAGATTTTCATAGTCAATGATATTATCATGCGACATCTTTGATTCGGTATAAAGCCTTGCCATTTCGGGCAACATTTTGAGCAATGCGGCGGCATTTTCAGACAGACCGAACTCCTTCATAAGCTCGTCAATCGGAGCGTCACATACTCCGCCGACAGTGATATAACGGTCAAGCAGACGATGTGCAAGAGGGTTGGTGTCCTTTCTCGGAATGGCATAGTAAAGGAACATTTCAAGAGCCTCGTGAGTTTCAAACACATCAAAGCCGTTTTCTATGAACTTTTTACGCATTCTTTCACGATGACCGCTGTGTTCATTGTCAGTTGTCCGTGCCATATTATCCCCACCGCAAAACAGTTTTACCAAACATTGGGGCGGATAAAACCGCCCCGACTGATTATTTATATGATTATTCCTTTACGCCGTACTGCTCATAGTAAGCGTCAATAGCGGCTTTGAGCTTGTCGTCAATAATAACCTTGCCCTTGTATTCCTTGTTGTAAAGGTGTTCAACAACCTCTGCCATTGTTACGATTGCAGTTGTTTTAAGGCCGTACTTCTCTTCAATCTCAGAAAGAGCGCTCTTTGTACCCTTGCCACGCTCCATACGGTCAACAGAAACAACAAGACCGATTGGGTTTACATCGCCCTGAGCCTTGATAATCGGGAGAGTTTCTTCAATTGAAGTGCCTGCTGTTGTAACATCTTCGATGATAACAACCCTGTCACCGTCATTGATAGGACTGCCGAGAAGAATACCCTTGTCACCGTGATCCTTAACTTCTTTTCTGTTTGAGCAATAACGGATATCCTGACCGTATTTTTCGCTGATTGCGATAGTTGCGGCAACAGAAAGCGGAATGCCCTTGTATGCAGGTCCGAAAAGAACATCAAAATCAAGACCGAACTTGCTGTTGATAGCCTCTGCATAATACTGACCAAGACGGCGGAGCTGAGCGCCTGTTCTGTAGAAACCTGTGTTTACGAAGAAAGGAGTCTTTCTTCCGCTCTTTGTAACAAAATCGCCAAATTTAAGAACCTGACAATCAACCATAAATTCAATGAATTCCTTTTTGTAAGCTTCCATCAATAAAACCTCCGATACAAAATAGCTTTCGGACAAACATCTGTAATATCCGACAGTTTTACATAATTTAACATTGTAAATTCTACCACAATATCTTGTGTTTGTAAATGACAGTTACACACCTGTAATCAATAGTAATGTTATGCAAAAGGAAAAAGACTTCGCAACAAAGTACGAAGCCTTTTTAAGTTCAAATTAAATTACCACTGTGGACAAATCTGCCAGTTATCCAAAGATGTTGCAAAATCGCTTTCGTTTCTAACAATTCCACCTTGATACAAATATGCATCTTGATAATTAACAATGCATTTCTGTACTGTTGTAACATCTTTAATACTTACGGAATAAGAATCATCATTTACTCTTGCTCTTAATTTTTGTGCATCGGTAAATTCAGCCTCACCGGCTATATACTTCTGAATAAGCGTGACATCTGCTACATCAACAGTACCGTCTCTATTCACATCTCCCATGACAATATCTTTACAAGTCATCTCATTGTAAATATATATTAACTCAAAGAAACACTTATCTATATACTTCTGTTGTGCAAGAGTGTAATCGTCTTCTTTTACGCTACCATATCTTTCAGGTTCAAAGTTTGGATGGTTAACGCTCAAAGCTTGCAGAAGGTTGTTTCTTTTTTCAACAAAAGTGTTCCACTGTTCTTCCGTATACCAATTATTGTAGTTCTTTTCGTGTACTGCTATGTTGCAAGTTATTTCAGCGTAACTGGGTCTTATCCACGGATTTTCGTAAAAATCTTTTATTTCATCATACTTATTTTGCACAGCAATATAGGTGGCTTTTCCATCCTCATAATCATATGCCACATCATCAAGTTCCTCTGCCAATTCATAAGAATGACTGTAGTAATAGAGTGCATATGGTTTCTTTTCACCCACAATCAAAAGATTATCTATAACACGCTGTGCATAAAGGTGATATTCGCGAACATCATAAGTATCATCAGAGGCTGCAAAAGCGGGCAAACTCGTCATACTAAGCATTAAAGCTAAAGTAATAAATAAAGTACAAATTCTTTTTTTAATACTCATAATAATCTCCTTTCAAAATATCGAATTATGAAATATGAGCTAATATTTTTTGTAATGCGGTAACATCATTCATTGTGATACTGCCATCCTTGTTAACATCTGCAGCAACCTTTTGTTCTTCATTAAATGTTACCATTTTTAGTAAATATTTCTGAAGCATTGTCACATCAGCTGTGGTAACACTGCCATTCAAATCAACATCGCCCAATATAACAACTTTGCTTGATGTCGAATCTGAGTATGCAGTTGACGGATAGATAACATTACCGAATTATGCTAACAATTTTTCTCCTCAGCATTACCTCATACAAATTCTTTTTTAATACTTATAATAATCTCCTTTCAAAACAAAAGTGTTTTGTTAATTTTACTGTCACTTAGTTTTAAATTTTACTGCATTACATTGTTTTTATAAGTAACAGTACACTTCTTTATCACTATAGTATCACTTTCAACAAAATCCGTCAATAATTTTTTGAAATAAATATATATTTTCAGAATATTATTTTGAATTTACGGAGTAAACTGCTCTTTTCTGATTATATCTATTCAAATTTCGCTTGACTTTATAGAACAAGTGTTCTATAATATAGTTAAAACAAATGTTCGAGATGTGAGTTATGGATATAAATTGTGTTGTTGATAAAAATAGATATAAAAAAGACAGGGTTATTCTTCACAGCGACTGTAACGGATTTTATGCGAGCGTTGAGTGTTTGCATCATCCCGAAATCAGGAACAAACCTGTTGCCGTGAGCGGTGATGCGGAAAATCGTCACGGAATTATTCTTGCAAAAAATGAGATTGCGAAAAAGTACAATGTAAAAACAGGCGAGGCAATTTGGCAGGCAAAGCAGAAATGTCCCGACCTTGTAACTGTTCCGCCCCACTTTGATTTGTACAAGCGATTTTCAAAAATGGCGAGGAGAATTTACAGCGAATATACCGACAAAGTCGAACCGTTCGGACTTGATGAGGCATGGCTTGATGTTACCGACAATAAGGATATGAACGGAAAAGAAATTGCAGTTGAAATCAATCGCCGTATAAAACAGGAACTCGGAATTACCGTAAGCATTGGGGTAAGCTTTAATAAGATTTTTGCAAAATTCGGAAGTGACTACAAAAAGCCTGATGCCATAACTGAAATCACGAGAGAAAATTATAGGAATATTGTGTGGAATTGTCCCGCAGGCGACCTTTTGTATGTTGGCAGAGCTACAGGGCGAAAGCTTTCATCTATAGGAATATACACGATAGGTGACATTGCGAGGGCTGATGTACAACTTTTGCGTTCTCATCTTGGAAAATGGGGCGACCTTATCTATGGATTTGCCAACGGATATGACTCCTCCCCTGTTGCCCATATAAATGAAAACAGCGAGGTAAAGTCGATTGGCAACTCAACCACCACTCCGAAAGATATGGCAACTTTTGACGATGTTAAGCAGGTTATGTTTGTTTTGTGCGACAGCGTTTGCAGAAGAATGCGTGAACAGGGATTTATGGCAAAAACGGTTTGTATTTATATTCGTGACAATGAGTTGATGACATTAACCAGACCGCACACAATGGATACGCACACGAATCTTACAAAGGAAATTACAAAAGCCGCAATGGAACTTTTCAGAAAAAGTTATAAAATGGAAAAGCCGCTGAGAAGTATCGGCGTAAGCGTCACGGATTTTATTCATGACAATCAGCCGCATCAAATAAGTTTTTTGGTTGATGAAAAGCGACTTATTCAAAATGAACGGCTTGACAAAACGCTTGATATGCTGAAAAAACGCTTTGGCAATTATGCTGTGCGTCCTGCCGTTTTGCTTGATGACGGGGAACTTTCGGACTTTAATCCAAAAGAGGATCACACAATTCATCCTGTCGGATATTTATAATCAAATCGCGAGCGTTGATCAAATTTGAAAAGAGGTAACAAACAATGAAAAAGTATGTTAAAGTAACAGCCACTTTTGATTGTGACGGAGATCTTATTCCCGAATACATTGTTTGGGATGACGGCAGAAAGTACCGCATTGATAAAATTTCCGATGTGCGGTATGCGGCATCACTGAAAGCAGGCGGTGCGGGAATACGCTACACTTGCCATATTCTCGGCAAGGAAAGATACTTGTTTCTGGAAGAAAACAGATGGTTTGTTGACGCAAAAGAATGAGCGGAGGATTTTATGCACACGGTTAGAGCTAAGGGGATTTTGTCTGCATCAAACGGTATGAATATTTACAGAGGCTGTCAGCACGGTTGTATCTACTGTGATGCACGCAGTAATTGCTATCAGATGAATCATAAGTTTGAAGATATTGAGGTTAAGGAAAACGCCCCCGAATTGCTTGAATACGCTTTAAAGAGGAAACGCAGTAAATGTATAATCGGAACAGGTGCTATGAGCGACCCGTACATTCCGCTTGAAAGCAAACTGAAACTTACGAGGAAATGTCTTGAAATAATTGACCATTACGGTTTTGGTGCAACAGTGCAGACAAAATCGTCAAGAGTTATGAGAGATATTGACCTTTTCAAAAGCATTAACGATAAAAGCAAGGCGGTTTTGCAGATGACTCTCACAACAGTTGACGAAAACCTTTGCAAAATTATTGAGCCGAATGTTTCATCTACAAAAGAAAGATTTGAAACTCTTAAAGCATTTCACGAATACGGTATTCCGAGTGTTGTGTGGTTTTCTCCGTTTTTGCCGTTTATAAACGATACAAAGGAAAACATTGACGGACTTCTGAAGTATTGCATTGACGCAAAGATTCACGGAATAATCTGTTTTGACATAGGACTTACTTTGCGTGACGGCGACCGAGAATATTTTTACAATCAGCTTGACAAGCATTTTCCAAATATGAAAGAACAATATATTCATACATACGGAAACTCATATCAACTGCAAAGCAAAAACAGTGCTGTACTTATGCGGAGAATTTCAGATGTATGCCGGAAACACGGTATTATGTTCGGTGTTGATAATGTGTTTTCATATTTGCATCAGTTTGAAAGTAAAACAAAACAGTTAAGCCTGTTTGATAAAATACAGTGATAAAAAAAGATATACGGCAATTCATAATGCCGTATATCTTTTGTTTTTAATATGAAGAAAATTTTACTGCTTAACAAATGTAATTTCGTAATCATTATACTTGAGGACAACTGCGGAAATGCTGCCGTTTTTTTGTTTAACAGTTGCGGTTGTATTCGTGCCGTCATCAAATGAAAGAGTGATTTTATCAGAATCCGACAAAGTGTATTTTCCGTTGTGGGTGCCGTCATCGGGGTCACCCGGTGAAAGCCACAATTTAAAAGTACCGTCATCGGAAAATGACATAGAACCCTGATAAGCACTGTAGTTTGTGTTGTAAACTTCGCTCATCTCGACCTCATCACCGCTTGCATTCTTAGCACCTTGCGGAACCCATACAGATGATGTAAGTTCCGCAGCCTTAGATGACGAAATTACATTAACCGCAACAATTGCTACGATGATGAAAACGCAGGCAGCTATGGCAGAAAAAACAACTGCCGTTGTTTTCTTTTTCTTATTTTTCTTTTTTGCAGCCCTGTTAGCGTCAAGCTTTGCGTAATCGGGCTTTTTGACAGATTTTTTACTCATTTTATCACCGACAAATTACTTGAATGATACGATAATACCGCCAAAGTTTACAGTAAATTCTGTAGGAACATCACCGTTCCACTCGGTTACGGTTGCAATTACATTCTTATCGTTTGAATATGTGATTATAATGTTATTGCCTTCAACTATGTACGCACCTGTATTTGCTGCGGCATTTGTGATACCGTCAATGAAAGTTCCGTCCTCGTTAAAAGTAAAACCGCCGCCTGAATATGCCGAACCGAAAAGATCTCTTAATGAAACCTCTTCAGATGAATTCTCATCTTTTGCATAATACGGAATGAGCGTAGCGCTGAACTTTGGCTTTTGCTCTTCACCGCTTATAGTCGGAACGACAATTTCGCTGTCATTATTAGAAGATTCAGAGGTAAATCCCTGCTCTGTAGGATCTTGTGAATTCTGATTATTATTGTCGGCAGCTGTTGTTTCTTCAACAGTTGATGACTGTAAATCGGTTGAATTAGTCGAAACTTCGGTTGTAGCACCAGTCGTGGCAGGAGATGTAGTCGAATTATTATTGTTATCGCCTGAGTGATTCATAAACAGAATAAGTGCGACAACAATTACAGCAACCAAAACTACGGCACAAATAACTATTATCAATGGCTTTTTAGAACTTTTAACAGCGTGTCTTCCGCTCATTTTTTATTCTTCCTTTCTTCAGCTTCCTTTTTGAGTTTTATAAGGTAGCTTCGTTTCATCATTTTTCCGTTATAAAAAATAAACTCATCACCGTCAGCTGACTCGTCAAGGTCAAGACCTGAAAAATCTTCTGTATCAGGCTCTTCCTCATTATCATTAAACTGACCGTTTCGTCTGTTTTCCATCTTTTTGTCAATTGATTTGCTCTTTGAATCCTTGTCAACAATCATTGAATACATATTCTTGTAAATTGCAGAATTGATGATAAATGAAAGTATTGACGGGACAAAGAACAATGCAAGAATAATTGTTAAAATTATAAGCAAAGCAGGAATAAAGCTGCACATCAGAACAGTTGCACACAACATAAAAAGAATGAGTATTCCAAAAACAGCAAAAAGGTTATGCTTAAACTCGCCTATAGTCATAAGGGCACTGTTTTTGTAAATATCTTTCATCGCAATGTCAAATGTGACCGTCATCGGAGGCACATAGAAAAACATAAACAAAAAGAAAAAAGCAATCAAGATACATAAAACAAGAGGAACATAAAACATTCCGTTTTTTGAACTAAGTCCCACATAAAGAACGATTGAATAATAGCTGATGAACACGGCAGCATACATAATGATTCCGTGAACAAGAAATCTGAGCCAGTTTTCTTTTATTCCGCCAATAAAATTCGACAGAACATCAACATTCTCTTCCCCTCTCACCATATGCGAAGTAACCTGAGTAACCCCTGCATAAAAAGGAAAAAGCGGAATAACCGTGAGAAAATAGATGAACATTGAGTTCATACCGGTTAAGGTGTTGATTAAATAGAAAATGCTGAATGTCACTGCAAACGGAACTGCAAAAAGCAAATTTGTAAGCAAAAGTCTTGGTAAATTGTGAAACAATGACGAGAAAAATCCTGTCAAAGCTACAGCGTTCTTCTCTGATGCCATAGCGCCCTCCAAAATCAGAAATTAAACGCCCCCGAAAACAAGCACCACAATGCCGTGTCGAGCAAAGCTGAACAAAAAGTCATTATAAGTGCCGAAACAGCTCGGGAACAGTAATCAATCACCTCATTTTTTAGGGAATTGGTTTGATGAGAATGACCGATTAGGCTGAAAAACATCTGCTTTGAAATTGCAAAAGCAGACGCAGACAGCTTTACAAGTGCAAGACAGAACAAAAATGTTCCGGGAAGCACCACCAGCAGATAAAAACCTGCTCCTTTAAATGAATATGTAATCATAAGATAAGCCGCCGTAAGTCCTGTTCCAAAGCCTTTAAAGGCTGAAACAAGCGGCAAAAACGGAATTCCCCACGGTGCAAGTCCCAAAAGGAACACAACTGCGAGAAACATAAAATCAGATGCAAAGCAAGCAGAAAATGTGCTGACGGCATTCTGCCCGAGCCTTGCATCAAGATTAGTTGTAAACAGAAAATCAAGGGAATTAAGCATCTGTGCGTCGGCTTTTGAAGCATAAATAGAACCAAAAACAAGTCCTGCAAGAAATGCCGCAACAAAGATAAGTTCAACTGCATATCGTCTTATAAAATATCGAACATCTGACGGCGAAATTCCCTTTGGTCTGCGAAAAAAATAACGCTTTTTAAAAGAAAATACTATGCTTTTCATAAAATACATTCCTCTCATTGGTTGTCCGTTAAAATATATGAGGAATGTATTTATTTTATGTTATCGGCAAGGATTATTTACCAAGCTCCTCTGCCCTCTTTGTGCAAGCGTCCATGCCGTCAAGAACAGCCTCATAGAAGCCGTGTTCTTTAAGCTTATCCATTGCGGCGATCGTTGTGCCGCCCTTTGAACAAACTCTGTCAATAAGAGTTTCAACAGGTTCACCGCTCTCACGAAGCATTGCGGCTGAACCCTCAAGAGTTGCACAAACAAGATTCATAGCCTTGTCATAGTCAATTCCGCAGTTCTTTGCATAATCAGCCATAGCCTTTGCGAAAAGATAAATATATGCCGGACTGCTGCCGTTTACTGCGATGATTTCATTCATATGACTTTCGTCAATATATTCGCAAACACCACTGCCTGCAAACATATTATAAACAATTGTCTTGTCATCTTCACTGATATTTTCTGACGGACAAAGTGCTGTTGCACCCTTTTTGAGCAAAAGCGGAGTGTTTGGCATTACTCTTACAACAGGGCAATCACACTCAAGACCTTTTCTTACATATGCAATAGATATGCCTGCGGCAATTGATACTACGGTTTTGGCTGTTGTAATGCTGTTTTTGAGGGACTCAAGAACTTCGGGATAATTCTGCGGCTTGACTGCAAGAACAACAATTGAGCTGTTCTTTGCAATTTCATCGGCAGATGTCATTACATTTGCGCCCATATTTTTCATAGCGGCACACTTTTCTTCGCTTACATCAAAAACATTGATAAAATCAGCCTTGCCGTCGTTTTGTGCCATAAGTCCTTTTATAATGGCTGTTGCCATATTGCCTGCGCCTATGAAACCTATTTTTTTCATTTTAAGACCTTCTTTGCAAAAATTAATATCAGATACCGAAACTCGGGTTTGAGTAACATGAGAAATGGAAGTTGTGATAATTATACTGACCGTCACGGTCATAATCACCATAGAGGAAGGTTTCCGCCTCGTCAACTCTTCTGTACAAAAGTCCCCAATAGCAAGAACCTGCCGCATGGTGGTACTGCAAAAGTGCATTAATGAGATTCTGCTTATTGACATTATTCAAATCTCTTGAACCGCCTGAAGCAGAAACATAGTCCTTGTGGATATATCCTGTTGTGCCGTTTGAAAGCTTAACTTTATACCAGTTTGTGTTATAACGCTTGCCGTCAACAAAAGTGAGTTTTGTTCCGTAGTTCATACAGGTAACAACAGAGTAGTTAGTTCCTGCACCTCTTCTGAGGTTTACATCGGAAGCACTTACAGTACCCGACGCTCCTGCCTTAATTGTTCCGCTTGAACCTGTGTTCAAGAGAACCGACTGAAGCTCGGAATCATTATAGAACACACCGCTGCCTACATTGTATGCAAAGCACACAAGTGCGTCAAACTGTCGCTGATTGAACTTTATGCCGTTGTTTACAAGGTAGGAATTTGTTGTGGTGGTATATCCGCCCTTGTTCACGGTCTGACAAAGATAAGCATATGCCTGATTTGAAGTTATGTTGTTGTAGAACTGTTCGCCTGAAACTACAACCTTGCCGTAACCGAGTGTAGGATCGGTTGTAATGCTGTCTGCTGTGACTTTCGAGAGAAATCCCTCATAGTTTGCAATAAGCTTGATTACCTCATCACTCGCTCTGCGCTCGGCACAAGCTGTGGTGGTTTTATTTGTTGTTGAGGTTACAAACACCTCGCCCTCACCGCCGCCTGCCGTGGTGTAATACTTTGATTCGGTTTTAAATTTAGAATATGCTTTTACAGACCATTTGCCTGATTTTGAAAGCTTTTGTGTACCTGTCCAGATATAGGAATTACCGTCTTTAACCTTATTTTTTGCGGTGACCTTATAAGAGGTTGAACCGTTTGTAACTACAAAATACACGCCTACCCTGTCTGTGTCGGTAATAGCCTTAAAACTGACAGTTGAATTGAGCGGAGCGGAGTTTGGTGACGCATAGCAGAAACGCACACTCTCCCTCGGCATAACATGGATAAGACAGGTTGCCGCACCGTATGATGTTGAGGCAGTGATTGTTACATAGCCCTTGCCTACCGTATCAACAACACCGTTCTTAACTGTTGCGATCTTTGTATTTGAACTTGACCATGTGACGCCGCTTGTTCTTGATTTCAAAAGCATTGACTTCTGCCACGGAAGATTTACATTGCTGTTGGATATATTTACCGATGAGCCGGATTTTACGGTAATTTTGCAGGTTGCAGAACGCGAACCGCTTTTCGCAGTAATTGTTGCAGAGCCTGCTTTCTTGGCTGTTACAATACCACGAGAGTCAACGGTTGCAACGCCTGTATTTGAGCTTGACCATGAAACGGTTCCCGATGCAGTAGCTGTAATTGCAAATCTGTTGCCTGTGAAAATTGATTTGCTTGATACGGAAAGCTTAACAGATGAACCTGTTGACGGCTTTGTGGTTGTAGGCTGAGTCGTTGTAGGCTTTGTCTGACCGTTCATCTTAACATAGTCTTTTTTTACATAGCCTGTTTTTGAATTTGATGTAAGCTTAATATTATACCAGTCACCGTTATAAAGCTTTGTGCTTACAAAAGTAACCTTTGTATTTACTCTCATACACTCAACGACAGAATAATTTGTGCCTGCTCCGCTTCTGAGATTTACATAATCGTCTGTTATATAACCGCTTACGGTTGACGCTGACGCAGTCGGCTGAGTTGCAGGTTGGGTTGAACTGTTCATTTTTACATAGTCTTTCTTTATGTAACCTGTTTTAGCAGTTGAAGTAACCTTAACCTTATACCAAGCCGAGTTGTAGAGTGAAGTGCTTACAAAAGTAAGCTTAGTATTTTTTCTCAGACAATCAACAACAGAATAATTTGTGCCTGCTCCGCTTCTGAGGTTTACATAATCGTCAGAAACATAGCCTGTTACGCTTGATGCCGTTGTCGAAGAACTTACGGCAGCATATTCCTTTGTAACATAGCCTGTCTTTGAATTAGATGTAAGCTTAATTTTGTACCACTTTGAGTTGTACAGCTTGCCGTCAACAAAAGTAAATTTTGTGTTCTTTGCCATACAAGTGACAACAGAATAATTTGTTCCGGCACCGCTTCTTAAATTTACATCGAAAGCATTTATATAGCCAGATGCCCCTGCGGATACGCTCGCAGAAACTTCTTCGGTTGACTGTGCAGCATTTGCCGAAAAAGCTGTTATGGCAACAGCGCCGACAGATACCGCCATAAGAACCACAAGAACTATGCAGACTATGCGTACAAACATTTTTTGTTTTTTCATTTAAGTACACCTTCTCAAAACTTCTCTAAATTGTTATTACTTATGAAAATTACCGAATATTTTTCCTCTTAATCTGCGTACATACTGTGTAACGAAAACAGAAATGGCGTAATCATAGAGCAGAAAGAAGATATTTCCTGCAATCAAAAATGCCCATGGAACATAGAAACCGAAAATTGTAAATTCATCGGTTGGAATTGACAACAGCCACAT